>NZ_WTEW01000039.1:0-6835 GCF_009795865.1 Gilliamella sp. Pas-s27 | reverse complement strand
AATCCCAACAACAGACCCGCTTAGCACCTTCACCATTCACTAACACCCAACCACTTCTTTTTCGGTTTTTATCATCAAGTACATCGACTTTTAACCACAAGTTACCTTGTGCATCTATTGCTCGATTGTCTCTTAGCGATAACTTTGCATCATTCATCTCGACCTGTAATGCCGTGCCCACAATTAGTGTGCTACTGGGTATATTACTCGCTTGTAAAGGATGCTTAGTCCAAGCAACCGTGTTTTCGGCTAAAGATTACTCCCCATTGGGTTTGGCTACTTTGGCAATAGCCGCTTCATTTTTTATCCATAATGTCTTTATCTCAGTTTCTGATGACTGTATTTCAATTTGCAACCAAGCCACCTTCACATCTTGACTCATTATATTGATTTTGCTCTTTGCATATGGTTTACCCACTGTCGTATCCGATGCAGCTTCTTTTTCCAGTAGTTTTAACTTTTTAGCTATACCCAAAAAGGCTTTATCTTCCTCTGGTGGTTTACTCGCTTCCGCTTGTGTTTGAGTAATATAACTTGGTAAGTCTTCACAGGTGAAACATTCAACATGTAAATGAGGGCAAAATTCTTTATCGTTTGGACCGTTACCTAATTTTTAGCTGTGCTATTTTAATGACAATAGTGTTTGATCTATTTTTTTGTTTATTTGTTCTACTAAACATTTTGTAATGTTATAAGTAAAACCCTCTGTTTCATAATAATAATTAGGTGCAGCTATTGATAAACATATTTTATTAATTTGTTTATCTATTTCGTCTATAGATTCATTAAGATTCGTTTTTTTATCTTTAAGCGATATGGTTTTTTGAGATAAAAGGTCATGATAGTAACGATAAGAATCTATACTACAACTAGTCGAGTATTCTTCTTGATAACAAGTTTTTAGTTTATTAATTTGAAATTTTGATGTTTCAAGCGAACCTTCGAGAATTTTGAATTGATCGGGGTAAGTAATTTGATATTTATAACCTTCGTCAATTAATAACTCTTTAAGTTGAAATTGTAAGTCTTTTTCATCTATTTGATAATGCTTCCAGAATATTGGTTTTACACTAGTATCGATATCTTTGACCAATAATAAATAAACATCTTTACTAGGCGAAATATAATAGTATTGATTACTTAACCAATAATAACCTTCAACATCATAAGAACTATTTGCCAATATAATTTTATCTTTAAAGTTTCCTTTATGAAAAATGGATAAGTTAAGCTCTTTAACCGGATATATTTTATTATTAACGGTTTTATTATAGATTTTTTTATTAATAGTAAGCTTTAAATCATTTACATCATATATAACAATATTATTTCTAATAATTTCATATAAATTATCAAAATATGAGGCCATTTGATTAATTGGACAACGCTCAAGTATTTCTTCTCGTTCAGTATTTGTAATATGCCAAAAATTATCAGTTTTTTCGCAATCTTTTGTTAGTTTAGAGATATCTATCGAGTTAAGAAAAGATTTACCTTTATAGTTCTCAATAACATCAATTTCCTGACCATAACAGCAAAAACTAAATAAAAATAACACTATATATTAATAAAAAATAAATTTTTCATTACTTAATCCTTTATTGTGTTAAAAATGCCAGAAGAACTCATTTGATATTTGTTTTCTATTGTATAAACTTTTTTATCTTTTGGGTTTTCATCGTGTTCAAAAAGATTTTGCTGTTGATGTTGTTTAATTAATATTTTGCCATCAGGCTTTATTACAAAATCATTCCAATAGGATATTTCGCCATTTTTAATTTTGTACAAAAGTATTGTATCCAACAAATTTCCGTTATTATCATAACTATATATCTGAAAAGTAAAAACTTTTTCATCATTTTCACCTATAGCCATTTGGATAATGCCTTTATATAAAATGTCCTTATAATAAAAATAACAATGAGGAAAATAAAAAGTTGTTTTAGTAAGATATTCAAATAATTTTGGCTTAAATGAAAATTCTTTATTCGTAAATCTTAATGGAAATGGCATATTAGGGGAAAGATACAAGCCATATTCTCCCCAATAATAATATTTTTTTAATTCATTAGAAGAATAAGGTAATTTGATTTTATGATAGTAACGTAAATCACTATTTAAATTTTCTGAAAATGCCATATTTACACTAAATAATGATAATAGGCAGATAATGATAAACCGTTCAAAAAATTTCATTGTTAACTATCCTTAATGTTATTTATGCCTAATTCAACATCTTAATAAATCGTGTTCTTTTTTATTAGGATATTATTTAATATAAGCTAATAAAAGTGATGAAGAAAGCATGTTATTATTCTAATTTATACTTAGTCACATTCATTATTCAAAATTAATATTACCTTTATCATCAATAAAATAATAACTTACCTTATGTTGTTCAGTCATAAGCTTGTCTGTTTCTATATCAATGCAATACTCTGATTCTATTATTTCAAATTTCTTATTTTTATAAATACGTGTTCTTTTATTGATTGAGCACTCTGCTTGTGCACCATCCACAACAATCATTTTGCTAATCAGTTTATTACTCTTATCAAAAATCTGTAATTCAAGAGTTGGAAGGTTATAATATGAATCTTGATCATTATGATCCCAATAAGCAAAAAGGAACACATTTAGCTTGTTATCAAGCTGAAGCTTTTTAAATAATATCGCTTTACCTGTGTAAGGTTTTCTATGTTCAACCATACTTAATAAAGGCGTGTTGGGATCAAAAAGCGCATTTGTTGGATTCTTTTCATCATATATTTGATTATTATCCGCAAAAAAGTCTTTCAAAGAATGATAGGGAAATGTTTTTTTTGAATATCCTTTAAATTCATAAAGGATATTATTAAGATCTTTATTTTTATCTTCTGCAAAAGAAAAAAACGAGATTAATAAAATGCATATATAGAAAAATTGAAACCTGATCATTTTTAATCCTGTACATTTATAATTAAGTTAAAATCAAAACTGCATATATGTAAATGATGGTGATGTCTATATCCATTTGGCGGATCTTTTCTCATATGTCTTGTATGTTTTAGTAATGTATTCGCGTGTTTTTTATACGTGAAATATTCCGAATACATTAATGACGTTCTAGCCCAACCAAACTTATATAATGCAGTATTAAATTCTTCTTGTTTTTTAAAATCGAAAAAAGAATCAGTTAATTCTGTTCTCTCTCCATTTTGATTTTCTGATATATACCTTAGATCGCCTGCAACCCCATTTATATGAGATTTGCTCTGAACAGATTTAGCATCATGAGTGCTAAATCCATTAAAGCCTAAATAATCAGCATTTAGTTCTAACATAGCGCCAAGCAACCCTGCAAAACAATCAGGATTTATATACCATCGATGACTATCACTATTAAATGTTGCAAATTTTGCTTTAACACTACCATCAGATGAAATGTAACCCTTTTCAAACTCCTTAACATTAATTAATTCCACATTATGTGCTTGTGGAATATTTCCTCTCGCCATAGCCTTAGTCACATGAACAGTAAAAATACCCAACTCATGTATCTTTTTATTCTTATCATGATAAACGTATTTATATTTTTGCTCATACCCTGTTAGTATTTTTTGTGGTATATGTTTTTCAATTTTTCCGTCATGATAAATATGATAAGTAACAATTCCTACTCTAGTGAAATAATCCATCATCGCTACCGGATGAATAAACCACGCCTTGCCGTCAGCACTAAGCGTGGCCGGTGGGGTGGTGTCTGTTGCGGTGGTTGTAGCGGTTGTGGCATTGGTTGCCTCGCCATTTTCTGGTTGCGTGTCGTTTTGTTGGTTTAACTTGGCTAAGCCTTTAGCAACATCTTCCCACCATAACATCTTTTTTATCTTCTCTTTGGTCTTTTCCCAAGCTGTTACTTGTTTTTCTAATGCTTCCATTTTGGCATAATTTTCAAACTGCGCTTTAGTCAGCTTTTTCGAGGGGGATTCTTTATAATCTGCAGGAAAACGGCTTATTTCTCGTCTTAATGTTTCAAACCCTTTCGCTTCAGGCGAGTCCTTTGCTTTACCGACACTACTTAAATATGCCTCGAATTTGGCTTCGTCATCTACAGCTAAAAATCCCCTAATGACTAAGTTATATGCATTTTCATAATTGATTTCATTATTAGATTTAACACAACTACCTTTTACTTTACCATTTTCCCACCCATCAACTCTAGATCTTATTTCGTTGAATAACTCGTTGCTTTTAATAAATTCATCTAAATCAATTTGGATTTGATTATAACAATAAAAAGGTACTTTTATTTCAATATTTGTAATCATCACCCTTCACTGTAATTCCAAGGATTAAAAGCATACCCTCTAATCCATTTTATTATTTCTCCGTGCTTTTTACTGCTGTAGCTTACCTTAAACCAGACATTAGAATATTGGTCTTTATCCCAAATGACATCCAGAATTTTGACAAAATCGTTTTGTACTAAATACATACTTGTTGGCTCATTTTCATTGGGGTTACTATAAAGATTGATTCTTTCTTGTTGAATATAAGACGTGATATTGGGTTTTAGAGTAGATTTATTTAGTAGTTCTAATAATCGCTTTTTATCATAAAAAGTAGTATTCCCTTTTGCATCAATAATATCTAAACCAATAAAACCCTCTGAACTGGTTTTACTCGCCATTCGCTGGTAAATTTCTGATTCTTTAAAATGGTATTCTTTTTCCTTATTCACCATGACAACTGTAAATTTATTTGAAGAATAGTCATCAAGTGATAAATAACGTCGATAAAAACTGATGTCATCTATTTTACCAATAAAAGCATCAAATTGTTTGTCAGATAAATATTCGTTACTTTCTGGAAAGTATATATTATTGTAGATACTGTATAAGTAAAACTCAGGAAATAAATTTTCAAACCCTTCTTTACCAAATCCATCTTCGATAATTTTTTTATCGCCACAATAAGAATATTTGGCTTCCATAAAATTTTTTAATCTTTGGTTGATATATACACATTGAACCATTAACTCATTATTTTTAATCATAATAGGTATGTTGGCTTCAATAGTTTCGGCAGCTGGCATAATGTAATTAAATGCAGACTTATTATTCCATGAATCCAATCTAATATTCAGCATCCCCCATATTCCAATTACATTTTTATATGATTTATTGAAATTTTTTGCATGTACTTCTAGTATTCCTGACTCCGAAAAAAAATCATCTTCATCACTATTTTTATTTTCACAAAAGTAAGATATAAACTTATAAGACTTAGAGTTAATATTAAATTTTTGATTTGTGATGCTTTTTTTAGTTAAGCAAGATTCTTCTGCTGAACAAACTGCACTGATTATCATCACTAATATCAATAATATTATTTTTCTCATTCTAAAATTCCTCAGTTAAATTTGACGTCTCTCCAAGGATTGATTCAAATAGCCTTGCAAAAAAGGCTATATTATCAGCACTATCATTTCTATTTATTACTGCTCTTGCTGCTTTGTAATCAATATGACTTTTATAGATATACCTTGACCAATTTACCACCAGTAAAAATCCCTTTCATCATTCCCCAAATCATGATTGGTACGGCATAATCAAGTTCAGCTGCTTTATCGGGTTGATCAACAAAATCAATACCAAAATAGTCACTCGCTTTTTTATAATTATTTTCCCACGTTAAATGAACTAAGCCTCGACCACGATATTTATAACCATCCCCCTCTTCTGTATTTCCATTATCCTTAGCTCTTTTTTTTAGGGATTCATTGCTTGCTAATACAGGATCATATTTATTAAAATATGCTTTTCCTAAACTGCCTGAACGTTCTTCCAGTGCGCAGAAAAAATCTCTTCCCCACGTAGCTTCCCAACGAGCTGTTGCTAACATATAAGATACATAGTAAATATTGGGCTTAAATTCTTCATGTTCTTTATAAAAAAGGTTTATTCTTTTAATGAGCCTTCGAAGACTATCTTTTGATTTTTGATTAAAGTCTGAAACGACATCCTTCTCATTTGCTTTAAAATTTTTATGTTCACTTTCGTATTTAGTAAGGAAACTTTCAACATCTATCAAATCTAATGAAACAAAATTAAATAATGCCACTGGATGAATAAACCACGCCTTACTATGGTTCTATTTTTTCAGGAAGTAATTTTGCTTTCGTTGCAAAATAATATTCTCCGTTAGGAGCAGTAATTAATTCTCAAATTAAATTATCTTCTTGTAGTCTAATAATAGCTATACCATTTTTACCACCAAAAGTACTATCAAAATGAACCTTAATTTGATTATTAATTAACTTAGATGCAAAAGGTATAGGGCAATCTATTTTATTACCATAATTAACAATAGAACATAATTCCCCTATTACTATATTACTATTGTCAATTTTTAATTGTATAGAAAAAACACTATAAGGTATTTCATTTTTTTCTAAATAGATTTCTTCAGTCCAAGTTTGTTCAATATCTAAAGCACATGCATAATCTAAATGTAATAAAACAAACAAAAAAAATAATATATTGCGCATAAAACTAGCCATCTTTAATTTCCACTTTTAAACAATCATCAACTCTATTTAACCAACCTTTTAAAAAAACATAGTTTTTTGTATGAGTCCCATCCTCTTTAATAGCTAATTTAGTATAATATGCTTTCCTAATTTCAGTAATACGCGTTAATAATTTATCTTGATCAGAAATAGAATTAATGATATTAGCTGTCGCTTCTCCCATTTTTCCATTAATATGTAATAGTCTTTACTTAATCTGACATTCAAGTTATTTTATAACACAAAAAGGAGAGTCAGAAATGAATCAAACAGCCAAAATCATTA
>NZ_WTEW01000038.1:0-8313 GCF_009795865.1 Gilliamella sp. Pas-s27 | reverse complement strand
GTGGCTCTTATATCAAAATCAGCAGCGAAGGTATCGAACTGGGTACACAGGATAATATCTATCTTAAGTGTAATGTATTGCAGAAAATGGGGCCAGCAAATAAAACCAGAACCATTCAATTAAAATCAAGCGAACTGACTATTAAACGTTGTGCAGAAAAGGCTTAATAATGATTACTGAATTAAATAACAAAAATAACTTTAACAAATATCGCTATTTACTAGTAGATAATTTAGTGGCACTTAATTCAATAAGCCCATTATCTTACGATTCATTATTGAATCTGTTTGGTGAAGATAAACAATTTGGTGAAAAGAAACTCACTCAAGTATTACGCACCGATTTAGATTATGATCCAAGCATATGCCCAACACTGGTTAAACTTGCAGAACCAAATGAATTTTTAGACAGTCCGATCCTTGATGAAGTTGGTAAGCAAGCTAAAATCGAATGTTTTTGGTCAAAGCGCTATATTTGTGCTTATATTGTTAGTCACCTTAAACCGTCGATATTAGCAAAACACCTGATAACTATTGGTAATAATATCGCTAAAATATTGCATCAGCCTTATTATCCTTTTTTTGAACCGTTTCGTATGCAATTTTTACATGAAATTGCAACAAACGAAGACAACGCATGGTTAAAATCGCAATTTACTCAAATTGAAAACTATTATTATCCGTCAATTTATGCTGGCCAATTTATCCGCTTTATCGTCGATAATGAAGTCGAAACGCAAGATAGTTGGAGTATTCGTTACTGTCAGCGTTTAAAAAACTTCAGAATGATTCGAGCGCTTGTTAATGTATGGGCAAATAATCGAATGCAATTTGATGAGCAAAAAAGTTTACCACTCAATAATCAAGTTATTTTGCAATCAACGCAACTGGTTGAGCAAGCTTATCAATTAGGTTTAACTGAGGCTACCGATATCTTATTTTGGGGATTAAATGGCTTAAGATACCAAACTGCTTTTACTAAACATCCTAAAGTACTTGAGCAAATAGCTAAAGCACAAGAAGAACCGAGTACATTATCAAAACACGTTATTGACGCCAATATTAACCTTGAAAGCCAATCACTTTCTATTAACGAATAACAAATAAGACAAGCATTAAAGAGTGCAACATGAAAAAAACAGCAAATATTGCAATAGAAAATAAAGATGAAGCAGCGGGTTTTTGCCTTGCCTGTGAACGATTAGGATTACCAGTCTTTTTACTGCGTCAAGCCGTGATAAAAACAAAATTTAATAAAATTAAAAATGTTCCCAGCACTTATCAAGAACTGGCAGATTATACTAAAACCTTAGATTTAAAAAACCGTATGCCTGATGAAGCATTAGAATATTATGACTATGTGCTTCGTACCTTGCGTAACGGCTATGTTTATGTGATGCAACAACAAGGGGATGATATCAATAGCCGAATACTCCATGCGTATGAATGCATTAATGGCACACTACGTTTAAAAAGCTTCCATGAACTGACCAATACCCAGCCAAGACCAATATCAAAAGCATGTAAAGGTGCTTGTCACACTATTCCGGCATCGTTTATTCATCTTCAATTAGATTGTACTTATGCATGGGTGGCTTATTCTTCACAACCTTGGCCCCAAAAAACCATTGATAATTACCTAAAAGAAAAGGATAGCAATGTGTTATCGCGTTTTACCAAAATTGATATACCAAAACTCAAAGACTCACCGTCTAAAGCAACGGGTCAACGAGCCGTACCGTTTACGGATATTTTTGGTTATAGTCATAAAAATGATGATAGTGATAAAAGCAAAGTGTTAGAATTTCGTTTTGGTGACCAAGGTTTGAGTCATTTTAAATCTGCACATCCTTTTACTAGCTTAAAAAAACAAAAACAAAAGTTTGCAAATTACGCTAGTTCCATATTTCGGGAGGATAGACCAATATCCTGTGGTGTTGTGCTAGAAGACACCTTAGGTATCGCCGAAGAGCTTAACTCGCAACGGGTATCAGAGTTACATATTTTTTGCAGTGATACACCCAAAAAAGCCAAACCATTAGCACCTTTTGATGGTGACGAAGCCAAAGTCTATCAACAGCGTGGTGAACAGATGTATAACCGTGTTAATCCTACGTTAAAACGCCTGTTTAAGTATTATCATGCTGATATGTTTAAAAAGCGCACGATTTTACAGTTAATGGAGAATTATCGAACTTCAGTTGAAGATGCTTATGACACCGAAATTGCACGGTTACAAGAACACTATGAATACCTAAAAAATATCAAAGCTGCCTATGACTCGGGTGATGAATTTTTACGAAAAGTTGAATATGAGATTAAAGACACTGAGTCAGAAAAGGCAAAAAAAATTGAAAAAATAAACCAGAATATTAATCATGGTGAAGTTGAGAAATTTAAAGGTGAATTAGAAACCGAATTTAAAGAAATAACTCAATATTATAAAGAGTGGTCACAAGACTATTTTACCTATGTTCGTTGGTTATTTGGTGATGCGCAATTTGTCTCGAAATACAGCAAAATAAAACCGAATTCTTTTAATCAAAATCATTTTTGGCAGAAAGAGTTTGATTTTTCAAACGATACAAGTTCGCTCACTCATATAAAAGAAATTACCCAAATCCTGATTGATTCAACCCATGCAGAAGTGTGCTTTGAAGAAGATAGCGCACTATGGGACGAGCTATTAAGTAACCCTGCCAGTATTTTTTATGTGATAGAGCATAAAAATAACCAAGGGATTGATCTTGATGCACCAGCATTTATCGATTTAGACACAGATACTCTGGTAAAATGGCGTGATATTATCGAAAAATCAACGGGTTTTGCTTCCGCTTATAATACACATCAAGCGCAAAAGGCCGAAAAAACGCAAACAAATAAAGAAAAAGAACTGCAAAAGGAAAAAGAGCGTGTTGAGCAGGATATTGAAAAAAAACAAAAAGAAATTAATGCCAAACAAGAAGAGCTAAACAAAAATCGACAATATAATCCACAAGAGCATAGCAAGCTACAAAAAATAAGGGATCAAAAAATTAAAGAGCTCAAACAATTAAAAGAGTTTTTGGCATCGATTGACAGCAAACTTGCCGAAATGGCAAATACCCCTATGGTCAATGTAGGTAAAGATCGATACCTGCATCAACTCTCACTAAAAAAATACACTGCATTAAAAACCAATAAACAACACCAACCGATTAAACCACGTTTAAAACTGCTTGATACGCTCTCTTATTTGGGTGATTTGGGCGGGCATCCCGTTGAGTTTTCTATGCTAGTTAGGCAAGATAAAATTCGACAGGTTTACGCATTATTAACCCAATTACAAGGGAGTTTTTTCCGTGAAAACAGTTTAACTAATCAAGAAGTGGCGTTTTTAGAAAAATTTGATGTCACCGATCCAAAATATGAAGTCGGGTCAAAAAAACCAACGACCAAAAAGTTTAAATTTACGCTTTGCTTTCCTGATGAGGCAAGTAAATCGCTAGTTGTCAATTTTCTAAAAAATAAAGGGATATTTAACCCTTATGATTTTAAAAACTTTTTAATGGAAAAAATGGCGGATTATGTTTCATTAGTCAACCGTACTACCGTATTACAAGATAAAATTGACAAAGTCAATCAACAAAAATCCAGCAACGACGAAGCGATCAACGAATCGAACGAAAAGAAAAGGGAAGACAAAATCAAAGAGCGCGAGATAAACCGCGAAACCGAAGCAATGAATCAAAGCGAAATGGAAAAAGCAAAAATTGAGGAAAAGATATCAACTCATAAACAAGTAAAAATAACCCGTCAAAGTGCTAAAGCAGCTAAATTTGGTTATGGCGCTAATGCAATAACGGGCGTTATCACCATGATAAATATTTACGATAACCTAAAAGAGTGGAACACTGTTAAAGAAGGCGAAAGCCAAGATAATAAAATACGCCAATTAGCGATCGACTTAGGTTCGTTAGCATTATTAAGTACCGATAGCGTTGCTATATACCGTGACATAAAATTAAAAATGCAGTTAGTCAAAGCCATGCGATCGCGGGTTGCAACGACATTAGTACCCGAAATCGAAGCGAAACTGACATTAAACACCTTGATTTCTAAAACCGTAGCCAAAGCTTTTGCTGCCATAACTATTTTTGAAGCCTTAGGGGAGTTAAAAAGTGCGTTGGGAATGTGGAATATGGAGGATAAAAGTTATTTTATTGCTAGAGTTGGTGGAGCTGTATTATTGGGTGCTAGTGCTATATTTTTATTAGCCAGTTCAGGCTTTTTGATAGGGTTGGGTGTTGTATTATCATTATGGGGTTTATATTTAATTGCATATAGCAAAAAATACGATAATTTTACTCCTATCGATCACTGGTTAAACCGTTGTTATTTTGGAGTGCAAAAAGAGTTTGCTTTTTTGGGGTATGATGCCTATCACGAAGAGCAAAAGACATTTGTCGGTTTTGGTCATTCGGTAAATGATTATTTGGTTGCCTTGTCGGGCATTGAAACCTTTATTATCTTTAAAAAACCAAGTTTTTATAATGGAATGAAGTTATATCATCGTCACCTCTATTTTTATTTAACATACCCAAACTGCACTACCATTGCCCAAAAACCGTTACAGGCTTCGGTTAAATTAGTTGGTAAAAATGGACAAAGCGATGAGGATATGATTGAATCTCGCTTTAGTATTAGTTTAACAGGGGTAAATAAAGACTCAGAAGAGGCGCATTCCCCAATCCACCTAAACGAAGATAAAGACAAAGAAACCTTAAAAATTACAGAGTATGTCACCACCGATAAAAACGACTTTATCAAGCATTATGAAGCGAAAACCTTTAAAAATCTAACTCAAGGCAAAGCGGTATGGCAATCTAATTTTACCAATATTGAAAAATTTGAAGTGAAGAACCCCGATCCTAATCAGCCAGAGAGTGACCTAACGGTGATAACTTGGGTAGCGGGCACCTTTGCTTATGATCTAGTCAGTAGCTATCAAATCAATATTACCTCCAATGCACAAGATGATGATGAAATCCCACTCATCATAAATCGAAGCAACGACCAATTTCACGATGAATAAATAAAAGGAGAATAAAATGCCATCAAAATACCGCCCACAAATCTTTGGTTGGTTTGGGGATTTAGATAAAGGCCCTTATAGTGTGCCCCTGCATGATCATCGCTTAAGCTATGCCAATAATAACTACTGTGCCTTTATTCGTAAGGTTTCCTCAGATCAAATTTTTTATTTATGTATTTACATTATTGCTGTTATTCTTTTATTCATTGCAGTAGTTCTATTATCTATATTAACTTATTTATGTAACCCAATTTTAGAAACTAACATATTTTTAGTTGCCTTAAGTGGTGTTATTTTATGCTTTATTGCTATGTATCTTGTTATTCCAGAAATCTATCAGAATTTATTTTCCCATCGTGGTAGCCCCATTATATTTAACCGTAAAACGGGTAAAGTCTATGTTAACGAAAGTGACTTTTTTAACTTTAAAGTATTACGGCACCCTGCGGTATTTTTACAACCGAAAAAACGCCGAATAAAGGAGTATAACTGGGATGACTTGCATGGCGTTATTATTCATAATATGTCACGTAATGCCCTAACCTCGACCGTATTAATGGTGTGCCAACCGGGCACGCATCAAGTGATTGATCATATTATGTTAGATCCTGCCCGAGCTGGCGCAGGGAGTACATTTGTTTGGGGGTGGATCAATAGTTTTATGGTGTATTATAAATCTGCCAATATCGATGACGGTGAATATAAATCAGATCAAGAAGCGGAATTTAAAGCCCATAGGATTGACGGTCAAGGCTGGCCAGAATGGATGGTTGAAGCGTTTAATGCCACATCACAAGAAGAGCTTGCGGAAATTAAACAACGGCATCATGTAAAATAATAAAATTTAAGATAGGGAATAAAACAATGCCATCAAAATACCGCCCACAAATCTTTGGTTGGTTTGGTGATCTAGATAAAGGCCCTTATAGTGTGCCCCTGCATGATCGTCGCTTAAGCTATGCCAATAATAACTATTGTGCCTTTATTCGTCAGGATCTCAATGATCAGATTTTTTATGCTTGCATTTATTTTGTTGCTATTATTTTGGGAAGTATATTAATAGTCGGATCTTGTACATTTATTATGGATTATGATCATCCTGATAGCGGTAGCATGCTTTGTTTTATAGGAGTTGGTGGCTTTATTACCTGTTGTACCGCTTTATATCTATCCATTCCTGAATTTTACCAGAATGCTTTCTCCCGTCTTGGCAGCCCCATTATATTTAACCGTAAAACGGGTAAAGTCTATGTTAACGAAAGTTACTTTTTTAACTTTAAGGTATTACGGCACCCTGCGGTATTTTTACAACCGAAAAAACGCCGTATAAAAGAGTATGATTGGGATGATTTGCATGGTGTTGTTATTCATAATATGTCGCGTAATGCCTTAACCTCGACCGTGTTAATGGTGTGCCAACCGGGCACGCATCAAGTGATTGATCATATTATGTTAGATCCTATTCGAGCCGGCGCAGGGAGCACATTTGTTTGGGGGTGGATCAATAGTTTTATGGTGTATTATAAATCTGCCAATATCGATGACGGTGAATATAAATCAGATCAAGAAGCGGAATTTAAAGCCCATAGGATTGACGGTCAAGGCTGGCCAGAATGGATGGTTGAAGCGTTTAATGCCACATCACAAGAAGAGCTTGCGGAAATTAAACAACGGCATCATGTAAAATAATAAAATTTAAGATAGGGAATAAAACAATGCCATCAAAATACCGCCCACAAATCTTTGGTTGGTTTGGTGATCTAGATAAAGGCCCTTATAGTGTGCCCCTGCATGATCGTCGCTTAAGCTATGCCAATAATAACTACTGTGCCTTTATTCGTAAGGTTTCCTCAGATCAAATTTTTTATTTGTGTTTATCTATATCATTAATTTTAATGTTTATGGTATTAATCTTCTTTAGTTTTGGTTTTTTTTCAATATTACTAAAAAAATCTGAATGGAAGGTTTTCTTTATAGTATTAGTTGGCATGTTATTAGTTTCATTTGTTATCTATTCATATGCACTTCCAGAACTCTATCAAAATGCTTTTTCTTGGCGTGGCAGTCCCATTATATTTAACCGTAAAACGGGTAAAGTCTATGTTAACGAAAGTTACTTTTTTAACTTTAAAGTATTACGGCACCCTGCGGTATTTTTGCAACCGAAAAAACGCCGAATAAAGGAGTATAACTGGGATGACTTGCATGGCGTTATTATTCATAATATGTCACGTAATGCCCTAACTTCAACGGTATTAATGGTGTGCCAACCGGGCACGCATCAAGTGATTGATCATATTATGTTAGATCCTATTCGGGCAGGCGCAGGGAGTACATTTGTTTGGGGTTGGATCAATAGTTTTATGGTGTTTTATAAATCAGCCAATATCGATGACGGTGAATATAAATCAGATCAAGAAGTGGAATTTAAAGCCCATAGGATTGACGGTCAAGGCTGGCCAGAATGGATGGTTGAAGCGTTTAATGCCACATCACAAGAAGAGCTTGCGGAAATTAAACAACGGCATCATGTAAAATAATAAAATTTAAGATAGGGAATAAAACAATGCCATCAAAATACCGCCCACAAATCTTTGGTTGGTTTGGTGATCTAGATAAAGGCCCACGTTTAGTGCCCCTGCATGACGATCGCTTAAGCTATGCCAATAATAACTACTGTGCCTTTATTCGTCAGGATCACAATGATCAAATTTTTAATGCTTGTTGGTATATTATTGGTTTTATCTTTGGAACTGGCTCTATTTTTAGTTTTCTTTGGTTAATAACAGAATATGATAATCCTACAATTAAACTCTTTACTTTAATGATAATTATAGTTGGATTTATTGCAAGTTGTTTAGGTATGTATGTTCTAATTCCGGAACTCTATCTAAATTTGTTCTCGCGCCGTGGCAGCCCCATTATATTTAACCGTAAAACGGGTAAAGTCTATGTTAACGAAAGTTACTTTTTTAACTTTAAAGTATTACGGCACCCTGCGGTATTTTTACAACCGAAAAAACGCCGTATCAAAGAGTATGATTGGGATGACTTGCATGGCGTTATTATTCATAATATGTCACGTAATGCCCTAACTTCAACGGTATTAATGGTGTGCCAACCCGGCACGCATCAAGTGATTGATCATATTATGCTAGATCCTGCCCGAGCTGGCGCAGGGAGCACATTTGTTTGGGGTTGGATCAATAGTTTTATGTTTTTTTGTGATGTTGCCAATAT
>NZ_WTEW01000037.1:0-9479 GCF_009795865.1 Gilliamella sp. Pas-s27 | reverse complement strand
GTGTGGGTATTACCCATGTGAGAGTAGGGTGCCGCCAGACTTTTAAATAGATGAGCCCAGCAGTGATGCTGGGCTTTTTTGCTTTCTGGGGTTTTAATTGATTAATATAGATTGGTAAATGAATACTTTAATAGCTTTCAATAAACCATTTAATGTCATAACTCAATTTTCACCGCATGAAAAATATCAGACATTAAAAGATTTTATACAATTACCTAATTTTTATCCTGCTGGACGTTTGGATACTGATAGTGAAGGATTATTATTATTAACGAATAATGGAAAATTACAGTCCAAAATCAGCTCACCAAAATTTAAATTACCTAAAACTTATTGGGTACAAGTTGAAGGTATTATCAACCAACAAGCTATAAATAGACTAAGAAAAGGCGTACAATTAAAAGAATTCCACACAGCGCCAGCTATAGCAAATTTTCTTGATGACCCAAAAGAACTATGGGAAAGAATCCCTCCTATTAGAGAACGCAAAACAATACCTACTTCATGGATTAGCATTACAATCTCAGAAGGAAAAAATCGACAAGTTAGGCGAATGTGTGCTGCTGTTGGTTTTCCTTGTTTAAGATTGGTTAGAGTTCAAATTGGAAAATATAATCTATTTACTCATCAATTACCATTAAGTGATTGGCGCTATATCACAACTCAAGATATTTATTTTTAACAAAAGATTTGAAAAAATAATATTAGTCTCTTTTATTGAATGCATTGGGCTTTATTCTAAAATAAGATAGAATGATCATTAGGAATGATCTTAGGGTAAATTATTTATGTTTGAACAAAAAAAAGAAGGATTTTTCTCTCGCTTAAAAAAAGGTCTTTTTAAGACTAAACAAAATATTGGATCTGGTTTTCTTAGTTTATTTAAAGGCAAAAAGATTGATCAAGCCCTATTTGAAGAACTAGAAGAACAATTGCTTATTGCTGATGTAGGCTTTGATACAACACAAAGAATTATAGATAGTTTAACAAAACAAGCCTCAAGAAAAGAACTGAAAGATGCCGATGCATTACATGAGCTTTTAAAACAAGAAATGAACTCAATTTTAAGTGGCGTAGATAAACCGCTTGATATTAATAGCCACAGTCCTTTTGTTATCTTAATGGTAGGCGTTAATGGTGTAGGTAAAACAACAACAATTGGCAAATTAGCCCGTCAATTTCAACAACAAGGCAAATCAGTTATGCTTGCTGCTGGTGATACCTTTCGTGCAGCGGCTGTTGAACAGTTACAAGTTTGGGGAGAGCGTAATAACATTCCAGTTATTGCACAACATACCAATGCTGATTCAGCATCTGTCATCTTTGACGCAATACAGGCAGCAAAAGCCAAGAAAATAGATGTATTAATTGCTGATACTGCTGGTCGTTTACAAAACAAATCTCATTTAATGGACGAGCTGAAAAAGATAGTACGAGTCATCAAAAAGCAAGATGAAACGGCACCACATGAAATTATGTTAACGATTGATGCAGGCACAGGTCAAAATGCAATTAGTCAAACCAAACTTTTTAATGAAGCTATTGGCGTTACTGGCATGACATTAACTAAACTAGATGGTACTGCAAAAGGTGGAATTATTTTTAGTATTGCAGATCAGTTTAGTATTCCTATACGTTATATTGGTGTGGGTGAAAAAATTGATGATTTAAGACCTTTTGTTGCAGATGATTTTATTAATGCTTTGTTTGATCAAGCAGATGAATAGAGAGAAATCATGATCCAATTTCAACGTGTAAGTAAAGTTTATTCTGGCGGAAAATCGGCATTACAAAATATAAACTTTACGTTATTACCGGGAGAAATGGCCTTTTTAACAGGACATTCTGGTGCTGGTAAAAGCACTTTAATGCGATTGATTTGTGGTTTAGAAAAAGCTAATGATGGAAAAGTGTTATTAAATGGCGTTGACGTTTCGGGATTAAGTAGGCATGAAATGCCGTTTTTACGTCGCACAATTGGGATGATTTTTCAAGATCATCAATTATTAATGGATCATACTGTTTATGATAATGTTGCAATCCCATTAATCATTTTAGGTAAATCAGCGGAAGAAATTCGCAGGCGTGTTTCGGCATCATTGGATAAAGTTGGATTATTAAATAAAATGAAATTTTATCCTATACAGTTATCAGGTGGAGAACAGCAACGAGTTGGCATAGCGCGAGCTATTGTTAATCGTCCTAGTGTTTTACTTGCTGATGAACCTACAGGTAATTTAGATGATAAACTATCCAAGGATATTTTAAAGCTTTTTGAAGAATTTAACCAAGCAGGCGTAACGGTTTTGATGGCGACCCATAATATGGGACTTATTCGTCGCAGACACCATCGAATACTGCATTTAAATCAAGGGCTTTTAGAGGTTAAAAGTTAATGAATTACGCTAATAACAAACCGACTAAATTAAAGAAAAAAGACAATAATAGTTTTTTTTCTCGTTGGAAAAGACAAATTGGCTATGCTTGGCGTAATACTTTTAATGATTTTTCTCAACATATTTTTGCCTCGCTATTGACCGTTTTTGTTATTGCTATTTCAATTACTTTACCGACTATTAGTTACCTTCTTTGGAAAAATGCTAATCAAACTGCAAAACAATGGTATCCAACGCCTAATTTAACGATTTATATTAATAAAGATTTAACCCAAGAACAAACAACTGAATTGATTACTAAACTTAAATCTTATCCTGAAGTTGCTCAAGTTGATTATCTTTCTCGAGAAAAAACAATAGAAGAATTTAAAACATGGTCAGGATTTAGTAATGCATTGGATTTATTAGACGAAAACCCGCTACCCGCAGTAGCTATTGTTATGCCTAAAGAAGAAGCAAAAAAAACAGTTATATTGCATCAATTACAAACTGAATTACTTAAACTTGATGGTATAGATGATATAAAGTTAGATGATAGTTGGTTTACTCGACTAACCGCGTTAACAGACATGATTAAATCTGTTGTATGGATCATCTCGGTATTTATGATTATTGCTGTATCTCTTGTAATAGGAAATAGTATTCGCTTGAATATTTTTGCTAGAAAGCAAACGATTGTTGTCATGCAATTAATTGGTGCAACCGAGGGATTTATTTTACGTCCTTTTCTTTATAGTGGTATTCTTATTGGCTTTATTAGTTCAATTATTTCTTTAATTCTATCGGAAATATTTATTTTTCAAATAGAGTCAATTATATTGAATGTTTCAGATGTATTTGGAACAATAATCAATATCGAAGGGCTATTATGGGATGAAAGCATATTGATCATGCTTATTACTATGATTATAGGATGGTTTTCATCGCTTATTGCGACAAAAAAATATTTAAAAATAACACGAATTACCTAGTTATTTTTCCATAATTAACTAGAATATAAAACAAATTTAATAGCTGTAAATCTTAAGTGAATACTTATTATTAATTGAAAATAAAAAGTATGAACTAATTTATGGTTTGTTGGTCTAAATAATAAATGAACGTTATTTTAACGTTTTTAATTGTTACATTTAATTGATGATGTAACAAAATGACTTAATTTAAGGGGGAATTAAATGAGTACTGATTTAAAAATGCAAGTAGGTGCTTTAATCCCACAAGGAAATATAGAATCATACCTTCGCATGATTAACACCTACCCAATGTTAACTGCAGAAGAAGAAAAATCATTGGGTGAAAAACTTTATTATGATGATGACGTCGATGCTGCTCGCCAGTTAATTTTATCTCATTTACGATTTGTGGCGCATATTGCACGTGGTTATTCTGGTTATGGCTTGCCACAAGCAGACTTAATTCAAGAAGGCAACATTGGTCTAATGAAAGCAGTGCGACGTTTTAATCCGGAAATGGGTGTTCGTTTAGTCTCATTTGCTGTACATTGGATAAAAGCTGAAATCCACGAATATGTATTAAAAAATTGGCGTATTGTTAAAGTTGCGACAACTAAAGCACAAAGAAAGTTATTCTTTAATCTAAGAAAGACTAAACAACGTTTAGGTTGGTTTAGTAGTGCTGAAGTGGATATGGTTGCGGATGAATTAGGTGTAAGCCGTAAAGACGTACTTGAAATGGAATCACGCATGTCTGCACAAGATATGTCGTTTGATATTGACAGCGATGACGATGACAATTCAATTGTTGCACCGGCCCTATACTTAGAAGATAGTAACTCTGATTTTTCCAAATCAATTGAAAATGACAACTGGGAAAATGATGCGACAGATAAACTACATGATGCACTATCACAACTAGACGAACGCAGCCAAGATATTATTAAGGCACGTTGGTTAGATGCTGATGATAGCAAATCAACATTGCAAGTATTAGCTGATAAATACAGCGTTTCGGCTGAACGTATTCGCCAACTTGAAAAAAACGCAATGAAAAAGTTAAGGGTTGCTATCGAAGCATAATTTTTCATTAATATTAACTTCCTAAGCCTTACTTTAAAAAGTAAGGCTTTTTTACAATACAGACAAACAAAATAATAAAAAATTATCGTTTTATTTTAATTTATTATTGTTTTTCGTTTTTCCAATGTTATACTGTGTTCACTTTTTATAAAGAAAAAGGGTCTAAAGATGAATACAGATATAACTAAAACACATTCTCAGTTAAATCAATATTGTCGATTTATGGCATTATTAACATTAATTCCAATTCTAATTTTGTTAGTTAGCGCAATATCTCCATTCTTATATTATTTTTTTGATATATCAAATATTGGACTTGAATTCGCAGGGTTTTCTTTCTTCACTAGTGGGGAAGATTATGTTGATCCTAAATCTTTAGCAGGATGGCAAGCGACTATCGCAACATTAATGGAAACTTCATTAATACTCATTTTAATTTATGCGTTTTATCAACTTAGACTATTGTTTATCAATTACAGTCAATCTGAATATTTTTCAGTAAAATCAGCCAACCATTGTTACATCTTTGGCAAATTACTTGTTTGTTGGGAGGTAATACGTTTTTTATCTGAACCGTTATTAACAATGATCTTAACTTATAATCAAGATGCATCAGCACGTTACTTTTCTATTTCTTTTTCTAGTGATGAAATCATAACGCTATTTATTGCGATTAGTATTATGTTCATTGGTCAAATACTTAAAAAAGCTTGCCAACTAGATGAAGAAAATAAACAATTTATTTAAAAGGAGTCATATGTGCCAATTATAATAAATTTAGACGTCATGCTTGCTAAACGTAAAGTTAAATCAAAAGATTTAGCGGCAACAATTGGTATTACAGAACAAAATTTATCATTACTTAAGCAAGGTAAAGTCAAAGGATTTAGACTCGCAACACTCGAGGCAATCTGTAAACATTTAGATTGCCAACCGGGTGATATATTAGAATATACGAACGAAGAATAGATTATTAACTTATTGCAAGTAATGCGGCTTCTTGTGCGTGAATTAAGGCGGTATCAAAAAAAGGTGTATTGCGATCGGATTGAGAGATTAATAATCCAATTTCAGTGCAGCCTAAAATAACGCCTTCTGCGCCATTTTTAACGAGTTTATCAACAATATTAAGATAGGCCTGCTTAGAATCAGGCTTAATAATACCTTTACAAAGTTCATCATAAATGATCTGATTAATGATATTTCTGTCTTGGGCTTCAGGAATAAGCACATTTAAATTTTTATCGAACAGTTTAGATTTATAAAAGTCCTGCTCCATTGTATATTTAGTCCCTAACAAAGCGACTGATTTAATATTTTGTGCTAGTAAATGTTTAGCGGTCACATCGGCAATATGAATAATTGGAATATTAATTGCTTTTTGGATCTGATCTGCGACTTTATGCATGGTATTAGTACAAATAACAATGAAATCTGCACCAGCAAGTTCCACTCTTTTAGCGGCATCAATTAAAATTTCTGCACTTTTATGCCATTCATTATTGGCCTGACAACTTTCAATTTCTTGAAAATCAACGCTATATAAAATCGTTTTAGCTGAATGCAATCCACCTAATGATTTAGCAATAGTTTGATTAATAACTTGATAATAAGTTGTTGTGCTTTCCCAACTCATACCACCGATTAAACCAATTGTTTTCATTTTTTATATACCTATATAAAATTTATTTATTTTTGTTAACTTGTTTCATTATCTACAATAAACAGTGATAAGTAAATTTACTGCAGGATTATTTATGTTGATAATCAACAATTTTGACTATTTTTTGCTAAATAACCGAATATATATGCTATAAAGTCTATATAAAAATAATAACGTTATAAATATAACCGTTAAGGTAACAATCTCGAATGAAGAAAAGAAAAACACAGTTATGGCTTGTACCGATTATCTATTTTATACTCTCCTTTCCCTGCTTTGCCGAACCCAAGGTGATCCATGTTTTGGTGGCACTATGTGATAACAAATATCAAAAGATAGCACCAGTTCCAAAGGCGATAGGTAATGGTCAAGATCCCAAAAACAACCTTTATTGGGGGGCGGCTTATGGTTTTAAAACCTATTTTGCTAAGCAAAAAGAGTGGCAAGTTGTGCAAATTAATCGTCCCAAATCAGGAATAATATTAGAAGAGATTATTTACAAACACCAAGACAAAGATGTTTATCTAATTGCACAGGCGTATAATGGTAAATATATTAACGATACTGTTGATGATTTTATTGATTATTCAGCAGGCAAAAAGGCAAAAGTATTTAAATTGGATAATAAAACGGTGATAGCAGGGGGAAGTGCAGATCTGGTTGTCTATATTGGTCATGATTCATTAATGGAATGGTCATGGAAAAAATACTTACCTGATAGTTGGCGTTGGAATACATTATCAAAAGAGCAACAAGAAAAACAAAAATCACGTTATGCGGCAGTATTTGCTTGCAAAAGCCAACAATATTTTACGCCACCACTATCGCGCCTAGGTATTACTCCGCTTATTTTGACTTTGCATCGTATGGCGCCCGAAGCGTATAGTGTGCACGCAATGATTAACGGTTGGTTAAATGGCGAATCAAAGGCCGATATCCGGTTAAAAGTGGCTAGTGCCTACAGTCAATATCAAAAACTTAGCAAACCTGCTTTGCATATTTTTACTACCGAATACAGCCAATAAATGGCTCATATTTTGCTTTCAATAATCTTAGTTAAATTGTAAAGGTGCAATAAATGATGACAATACCTAAAATAGTTATCCTAACCGGCGCAGGTATTTCGGCCGAATCGGGCTTATCAACCTTTCGAGCCCAAAATGGATTATGGGAAGGTTATGATGTTAATGACGTAGCAACTTACGAAGGCTATATGCGTAACCCAACAGCAGTACATGATTTTTATAATATGTTGCGCCGTAAATTACAACACCCAAACGTAAAGCCTAATGCTGCTCATTTTGCGCTGGCAGAGTTAGAACAAAAATTAGGTACTGACAATGTCTTAATTGTGACACAAAATGTGGATAACTTACATGAACAAGCTGGATCTAAAAATATTATTCACATGCATGGTGAATTATTAAAAGTTCGTAATGAAAAAACAGGACAAATAATTGATTGCTTTAACGATGTGAATTATCAACAAAACAAACTCATTCGCCCACATATAGTTTGGTTTGGTGAAATCCCCCTACAAATGGAACAAATTTATGATGCGCTTTCGCAAGCGGATTATTTTATATCTATTGGCACATCAGGCAATGTCTACCCTGCGGCGGGATTTGTGCAAATTGCTAACCAAACAAGTGCAAAAACGATTGAACTTAATTTAGAGCCCAGCTTAGGTGAAAGTCTATTTCAAACCAAAATTTACGGACCCGCAAGTAAAGTGGTGCCTGAATTTATAAAAACATTCATCTAGCTATTATTCAAGTTTATCTAAATAATACTTACCGCCCAAATTATTCATTTGGGTACGAATCCATTCTGCTTTTTTTTGAATATTACTATTAGGGTTAACCGGACGCCATTTTCTTGGATTAGGCAAAATCGCTGCCAGCAAACTTGCTTGAGTCGGCGTTAATTGGCTAGCACTAACGTTAAAATAGTGACGAGAAGCCGCCTCAATACCAAAAACGCCCTCATCCCATTCAACGCTATTTAAGTAAATTTCCAGAATGCGTTGTTTAGACCAAGTAAGTTCGATCCAAAGTGTAAACCACGACTCAAATCCTTTACGAACCCAGCTACGTGATGGCCATAAAAAAATATTCTTGGCGACTTGCTGAGTAATTGTACTGGCACCACGAATTTTTTTATTATTTTGATTATGCTTCAAAGCCCGATTAATCGCCTTAAAATCAAATCCCCAATGATTAGAAAAGTTTTGATCTTCGGCAGCAATAACGGCTATTTTAATATTATCAGAAATCTGATCCCAATCTTTCCATGTGCGTTGTTGAGTAATGTTCCAATGAGTGATTTTTCTTTCTACCATCAGCATTGAACCCAAAGGATTAACCCAACGCATTAACACAACAAGCAAAACGGACAATAGCATAAATCCAATTATCGCTTTTTTTGTTATGTTTAAAAATTTTTTGAATAAAGGCTTCATGCTGATTTAGATAAAACAACGTAAAAAATTAGCAAATAAGATACGATATATTAACGTTTTAATAAATAACTTTTTATAAACTCAGCAATTTGAATTGGCTGATTAATATCAAATCTTGGTATATTTGTATCTAACGGCTCATCACTAGCAACCGCCAAAGTACAATCATCAATAAAAAGTGGTTTTTTAACACAGCCTCGGTGACAAATAATTTTAGGGATTTGCTCATCTTTAAACCCCTCAACTAAAATAATATCAACATCAGAAAATTGATTAATTAAAGTCTGCAAATCCACTGATTTATTGGGTGTTTCACAAATTAAAGCGTAGCGGTTATCGCAAGCAACCATTGTTTGTAAAGCACCGGCTTTACGCAATTGATAGCTATCTTTTCCTGGAATATCAAATTCAACATCGTGATGCGCATGTTTTAAAGTCGCCACCTTAAAGCCCTGCTCAACAAGTAGCGAAATCACCTTAGTTAATAAAGTTGTTTTACCACTGCCACTGTAACCACAAATAGCGAGCGTTTTTCTTATATTCATCGTGTTGTGATTCAAAATAGTTAGATTCAATTAAAAACTAATATACACCATTTTTTACGATGAAAAAGCTAAGAGTATATCTATCAAAAAGTGGTCAGGAAAGGTATTGATTTTATTGAGATTTTTGTTTTAAAAAACCTGGATTACACCATGAAGTGCAATTTGTCTTAACTCCTTCGAATAAAAGGAGGCAGGGCTTTTAAACTTATGCCATTTTCTTGGGCGTGAGTTTAATAAATATTGTATTTCCTTTATCTGTTCGTCGTCAACGAATGAAATGGCCGCTGACTTAGGTATAAACTGACGTATTAAGCCATTGGTGTTTTCATTTGTGCCTCTTTGCCAGCTTTTATAAGGCTCCGCAAAGTATACGGTAGT
>NZ_WTEW01000036.1:0-9935 GCF_009795865.1 Gilliamella sp. Pas-s27 | reverse complement strand
ATTAAATTATTACATCTACAACGTTACTGATTTGTTAAGTGTTGAAAACTATCTATACTTGTGTAATTGGTTAATTTTTTATAAAATGTGTAATTTTATGTAATTTTATTGTAATTTAAAAGAAAATAGGATAGGTTAATATTAAGAAGATGCTTTGTAGTTTCTATTGCATAAATTATTACACTATTAAATTATTAGTTCTATAAGGAATCAAGTATGTCAAATAGCTATCAAAACGAAGTCCCTCCTGCTCGTGTTAATATTCAGTTAGATCTTCATACTGGAGGGGCTCAGAAGAAAGTTGAATTACCATTAAAAATTTTATCTATTGGTGATTATGGGCGAGGTAAAGATAAACGTCCTCTTTCAGAAAAAGAAAAAGTCTCTATCAATAAAAATAATTTTGATGCTGTGCTAAAAGAGTTTAGACCAACGGCTAAAATTAATGTACCAAATACACTTGCTGATGACGGCAGTGACATCAGCGTAGATCTTGTTTTTGAATCAATGAATGATTTTAAACCTGAACAAGTCGCAAGAAATATTCCTCAACTTCGTTCTTTGCTGGCTATGCGTAACTTATTAAGAGATTTGAAATCTAACTTACTGGATAACGCTACATTTCGTTACGAACTAGAAAAAATAGTAAAAGATGAACAGTTATCTGATGAGCTTCGTGCTGAATTAGAATCAATTGTATCTGAAAACACAAAATAAGTATTTTAATAAACTATCTAGTCACTTTCGAAATTAAATATCATTATTGAATAACAATAAGGAAAAAACAATGAGCGGACAGAAAGAACAAAAAAATGCAAGCAATACTGTTTTAGAAAATCATGGTAGCGTTTACCAATCTCTGTTTAACAAAATAAATCTAAATCCAATCCAAAAAGTAGGTGAAATCGAAAAATACGAAGATAATGATGTATTATTTGAAACCTCGCAAGATGAACGCGTTACAATGGCTGTTGATATTTTATTAAAATTGATTCAAAGCTCATCGCAAAAAGTTGAAAAATTAGACAAGCATTTATTAGATTATCATATTAGCCAAATTGACCGAAAATTAAGCCGCCAATTAGATGCAATTATGCATAACGAAACGTTCCAAGAAATTGAAGCAACATGGCGTGGTTTAAAGTTTTTAGTAGATCGTACTGATTTTCGACGTAATGTAAAAATTGAGTTATTAGATGTATCAAAAGAAGAGCTTCGTCAAGATTTTGAAGATGCACCAGAAATTATTCAAACTGGTTTTTATCGCCATACCTATATTCAAGAATATGATACCCCAGGTGGGGAACCTATTGGTGTAACAATCTCAAATTATGAGTTCGATCGCAATCCTCAAGATATTGCTTTATTACGTAATATCTCAAAAGTTGCTGCTTCAGCGCATATGCCATTTGTTGGCGCTGTAGGCCCTAAATTCTTTGGTAAAGAAACCATGGAAGAAGTTGCTGCAATTAAAGATATTTCAAATTATTTTGATCGCGCAGAATATACAAAATGGAACAGTTTCCGCGAAACAGATGATTCACGTTATATTGGATTAACATTACCAAGAGTGCTGGCACGTTTACCTTATGGCCCAGATACTGTTCCTGTTCGTAATTTTAACTATATTGAAGATGTCAAAGGTGTTGATCATAACCGCTATTTATGGGCTAATGCTTCATATGCTTTTGCTGCCAATATGGTACAAAGTTTTATTCGTAATGGTTGGTGCGTACAAATTCGTGGTCCTCAAGCTGGTGGGCTTGTTGAAGACTTACCTATTCATCTTTACGATTTAGGAACGGGTAATCAAGTTAAAATTCCAACTGAAGTGCTTATTCCTGAGACACGAGAATTTGAATTTGCTAATTTGGGCTTTATTCCGCTTTCTTTTTATAAAAATAGAGATTATGCTTGTTTCTTCTCGGCAAATTCAACACAAAAACCTGCGTTATATGATACAAAAGAAGCAACCGCAAATAGCCGTATTAATGCACGTTTGCCATATATCTTCTTGTTATCTCGTATTGCTCATTATTTGAAAGTAATTCAACGAGAAAATATTGGAACAACAAAAGATCGCCGAATACTTGAACTAGAATTAAACAAATGGATTAGCAATCTTGTTACCGAAATGACCGATCCAAGTGACGAAGTTCAAGCCTCACATCCATTACGAGAAGCTAAAGTTATTGTTGAAGACATTGAAGATAACCCAGGATTTTTCCGCGTTAAGACATTTTTAATTCCTCACTTCCAAATAGAGGGAATGGATATTAATTTATCAATGGTGTCACAGATGCCAAAAGCTAAAGCTTAATATCAAAAAATTTGGGTGGTAGGATTCATGAAAATTTTTCGTCCTTTATGGAATGAAGGTGTCTTTTTGACACCTCAACAATTTCAACAGCAGGCATTATGGCAACAGTTTTCTTCTCAAAAACTGGCTTCTATGACTATAGCCAATCCTTGGGGAGTTGAAAAGGCGGTCATAGATACGCAAGCACTCACAGTCGATCGTTTGCAGGCTGAATCAATTAGTATTCGTTTTCCTGATGGAGTACTAATTGACACCGATACTGCAGATAAGTTACCCAATGCCAGAATATTAAATACAGACATTCCACCTGAGCATGAAGAAGTTACTGTATTGATCGGCATACCGTTACTCCAAGCTAACGGGGGAAATTGTTTACAAGAAAACCAACAGCTTGAAAGACCCCTTCGTTATCGGCAAGAATGGGTTGAAGTAACTGATCTGTTTGGACAAAATACTGAAACCATTGCTGTTGAACGTTATGCGCTAACTTTTTTATTTGATTTTGAAGATCATAGCGATTATTTAACATGCCCAATAGCCTATCTTAGGCGAGACTTAAACGGTCGTTTTGTGCTTGATTTTGATTATCTTCCGCCGCTAATTAATTTGTTTACTCAAAGTGGAACATTAATAAAAGAACTAGAACTTTTATGTATACAAATTCAAGCTAAACGCCAACGTTTAATGGGAATGCGTCGAGAATGCAATGATCAAATGGCTGAATTTGCAATAGCAGATGTATCTATATATTGGCTTTTAAATGCATTAAATACGTTTGAACCTCAACTTAAATTCTTACGTGATAATCCAACAATCCACCCAGAAAACCTCTATAAAACATTAACTGCATTAACGGGGGCATTGTTAACGTTTTCATTAAAAAATGGTATGGATAGTATCCCAGCCTATCAACATGACAAACTTAATGAAGTCTTCCCTCCACTATTTGGATTAGTACGTAATTTATTAGAAGAGAGCTTACCATCTCGAGTAATTAAAATTGATTTAGTTCATGACAAAGATACATTTTGGACTGGTCGCTTAAACGACTCTCGTCTTGTAGAAGATGCTGATTTTTATCTTTCTGTACGTTCAAGTATGCCTGGACACCAATTACAATCCCAGTTCCCAATATTATGTAAAGCAGGGGCTCCAGATGATGTAAGGCAAATTATACATTCAGCATTATCAGGTATTCCAATAAAAGCACTTAGCCACGTTCCAGCTGCAATTCCTATGCGTTTAGAAAACCAGTACTTTGCACTGGATCTATCACACAACGCGGCAAAAAATATGTTGCTTACTCGATGTTGTGAATTTTACGTACCAAGAGCAATGCCCGATATTTCATTAGAACTTTTCGCTGTTTTGCGGTCATAGGATCAAGATTATGAGTATAGAATCACAAACAATAGATATTGATGAATTATTACGAGATTCAATATTGGTTGTTGTACAACTAAAAGCAAAAGCAGATATTCCATCGGGACATAAATTATATGAACTTTGTAAACAACAAGTGACCACTGTTCGTGAGACACTATATAACGCTCAATATAGTCAAGATGTGATTGATGATATTAGTTATGCTTTATGTGCATTATTAGATGAAACTGTATTGCTTTGCCATCGAGATAATCCCAAGAACCAAAACTATGATGAGTGGTTAGGAGCACCACTACAAGTCATATTTTTTAACACTCATAATGCTGGTTATGATTTATTTGAAAAAATTCGTGGTCGCTTAAAAGAAGATAAAAAAGATTTATTCGTATTAAGTGGCTTTGATAGAGTGCTTGGACTCGGATTTCAAGGTGGATATCTTGATAAACCACAAATGGAACGAGAGCATTTGATTCTGGCTCTGCGTGAAGCTGTTCGAGAATATGAACCAGATCAGTCTCATCCTATTGTAGAACAAACCAAAACTTATCATTATCTAGGACGTAAAACAATATTGTTATCTTGTACTGCATTATCTGTTGTTTTGAGTATTATTCTTTACTTTATATTAGATTATCGACTTGATATTTTGATTAGAAAAATTGTTGGTTAAATGGAATATTATGAGTAATTACCCTAAGCGAATCCAAATTGTTTATGCAGCTATATTAAGTATATTGCTACTATTTGTTTTTTTACCAATAACCTTTGGCTGGAAAATCATAGCTACTTTTTTGATTCTAATTATTACTGGTGGGTTATTATGGAAAATACGACATTACCAGCAATTACTTTCTTCATCAACAACAAATATTGAATTTTTAACCCAGAAACTTGATTTATTACCGGCAAAACAACGTTACCGCTTGCCTATTTTACTGGTAACAGGTAGTGCAGCTAAAGACTTTTTCCCAGAGGACTTATCGTTAGCTGAATCGAATATTGTGGTTTCGTCCGAGGCAGTCTGGATATATGTTGGTGAGTTTTCGCATTTATCCATTGTTTATGATTCATTAGTCGCAAAATGGCCGGATATGCTTGGGCGAATTGGTATATTTCTTGCCTTAGCTCCTGAACTTGAGGATAAACAAGGATTCTTTATTGCTAAATTACAGGCATTTCGTCAGTCATGGGTAGACACATGTAGAATCGCAAAATATAAATTACCTGTTTACTTATCAATCCATATTGGCTTAAACAATTTAATTTATGATGAACAAAACCCATTGCCTGTTTACTGGTTTCAATTAGTTGATCACAAGTTGTTCCTACTCGATCGTTATTTATCGCCATTAAATAATTGGGTTAATGATATAAAAATATCGTCAAGTGAGCGGGAAAGACGATTACGGTTAAGACCATTCTTAACTGAAACACAATCTTGGATCGAAAACATTGTCTTAACAACACTAGTTGATACAAAACAGCCTATTGCTAAATGCAAACCCACAGCAATGGCGATTTATCCTATAAATCAATCCATTATAAATAACAATATTATGCAAAAACAATGGGAAAGCATCACTACTTTACCATTACCAAATAGCTATAAAATTGAAGAAAACGTAACACCACCAGATTCTTTAGTTAAATTTATGCCACTCTCTTACCCATTTTCACCTATTGGGACATTGATCTGTGGCTTAATTACAATTACTTCTTTATTTATTATTGGATGTTTGGGTTCATCATTTTGGAACAATATAAAACTCTCGGAGCAAATACAAAATGATATTCAACATTACCGTTTAATTTCGATGGACAGTTATGAAGAAAAGCGACAAGCGCTTGAGTTGCTCAAAGAAGATAGAGCAATGTTGAATCAATATTTAACTCAAGGAGAGCCTATTCGTTTAGGGATGGGACTTTATCATGGACAACAATTACTTGAACCATTAAATATATCCATGAGTGATTATATTGCTAAACCACCGGAACCAAAAGAAATTATTGTTACAGAAGAAAGAGTTATCATGAAAGATCCTCCTCCAGTGATTCGTTTGGATAGTTTGTCTCTATTTGAAAGTGGGCAATCAAACTTAAAATCTGATTCAACCAAAATATTAATCAATGCATTGGTTGAAATGAAGAAACAGATAAACGCTAACCAAGGAACGGGATGGCTCATTCTAATTGCAGGGCATACTGACTCAACAGGAGATGACAATAAGAATATTCAATTGTCTCTTGATCGAGCTACAGCTGTACGAAACTGGATCATAAAAACCAGCGATATCCCTGAAACCTGTTTTGCAATCCAAGGGAATGGAGCAAAAAAACCGTTAGAAAGTAATGATACTTTAGAAGGACGCGCAAAAAATCGGCGAGTAGAAATTAGTTTAGTTCCTCAAATGTCAAATTGTGTTTTGGCAAATGAAAATTAAATATTTTTAACAAACAAAAAAGGAGTAAAACAATGGCAGTTCCAGCGTATATGTTTTTAAAAGATGATGGCGGAGCAGAAATTAAAGGTTCTGTAACTGTAGTCGGACGAGAAGGGAGTGTTGAAGTAGTTGAGTTTGATCACAAAGTCTACATTCCAACTGACGGTAATACTGGTAAATTAACTGGTACACGAGTACATAAAGCACTCGAATTTGTTAAAGAAGTTGATGCTTCATCACCTTATCTTTACAAAGCCGTAACTACAGGTCAAAACCTAAAATCTGTGGAAATCAAATGGTACAAAATTAATGATGCAGGTCAAGAAATTGAGTACTTTAACACATTAATGGATAACGTAAAAATTGTGTCTATAAAACCAGAGATGCACAATATTAAAGATCCAACAAAAGAACAATATAATCATCTAGAACGTATCGAATTACGTTACGAAAAAATCACATGGACTTACAAAGATGGCAATATCATTCACTCAGACAGCTGGGTTGAAAGTAGAGCTTAATGTGATTTATGTTGATTCTGTTGTAATGACAGAATCAACAATTATTTAATTAACAATAAAATAATGAAAGGAAGAGTAATGATTACAGATCCTTCTGCTTTATTAAGACGCCTCAATTCATTCTGCGCAAAAGCACTTGAAGCGTCAGCAGAATTATGCCAAACCAGAACACATCCAGAAATCACAATTGAACATTGGTTATTAAAATTATTAGAACAAGGATCTGGTGATATTTCATTGGTTGCAAGGCATTATCAGTTAGATTTGGATAAAATCTGGCAGGGATTATTGAATTATCTAGAGATATTACCTCACACAGTTAATACAAAACCAAGTTTATCGTCATCGTTGATTGCAATATTACAATCAGCATGGCTAAAGGCTTCGCTTGAAGATCACGAAGAAAGTATTCGTTCAATACATATTTTACAAGCCCTACAAGAGATGCCCCATTGTCTAAAAGCACAAGATGCATGGCAACTACTTAGTTTATCAGTTGTTTCATTACAAAAAATGCGTGCTCAGTTAGATGAGACCTCGGATGAAAGTGCAGTCAATCAACACATATATCACTCAAATCACTTGTACTTAAATGATGATATCGACAAGACAAAACAGTTAAATAATAATCAACAACAAGTAGCACAACAAAAACACTATCAAGTAGCACTTAGCCGATTTACCGAAGATATTACCGAAAAAGCGAAAACAGGAAAAATCGATCCTGTATTTGGTCGCGATAGTGAAATAAGGCAAATGATTGATATCTTATCACGTCGTCGCAAAAATAACCCAATTTTAGTGGGTGATCCCGGTGTTGGTAAAACAGCATTAGTAGAAGGACTTGCGCTACGCATTGCAGAAGGCAATGTACCTAAAAATCTTGAAAAAGTGAATATATTAATGCTTGATCTTGGCTTACTACAAGCTGGCGCTGGTGTAAAAGGTGAATTTGAACAACGGTTAAAAAATGTGATTGAAGCTGTTCAACAATCACCGACGCCAATCTTACTTTTCATTGATGAAGCACATACTATTATTGGTGCTGGCAATTCAGTTGGTGGCGCTGATGCAGCAAATTTATTGAAACCAGCGCTAGCCAGAGGCGAATTACGCACTATAGCTGCAACAACATGGTCTGAATACAAACAATATTTTGAAAAAGATGCGGCCTTAGAGCGTCGTTTTCAAATCGTTAAAGTCGATGAACCCGATGACGAAAAGGCCAGTCTGATGTTACGTGGTTTAAAATTGCGATATGCAGAACATCACGGCGTACATATATTAGATGAAGCAGTTAAAACTGCGGTTTCACTTTCTCGACGTTATATTAGTGGTCGTCAACTACCCGATAAAGCCGTTGATTTACTTGATACGGCATCAGCGCGTGTGCGTATGGGGCTTGATACAATTCCTGAATCCATTACACTGCTTGAAGCGAAAATTAACTCATTAACTATAGAAAAAGAAGCTATCAAAGCAGATTTAGCACTGGGGGAACACCTACCAACAGATCGTATAACAGAAATTAATTTGCAACTTGATGAGCTACAAGCAAAATTAACAACTCAACAGACACAATTTGAAAAAGAAAAAAAACTGATTGAAACATTAATTGAGTTACGCCAAAAATTAACGTCAAAGCCAGATCAGAAAATTCAAAAACAACTTATCGAAACACAACAAAAATTAAGTGAATTACAAAAAAACTCGCCTCTATTATCACTGGACGTTGATAGTCGAATTGTCTCTTCTGTCATTGCTGATTGGACTGGCGTTCCATTAGACAGTTTATTAAAAGATGAACAAAACCATTTGCTTATGTTAGAAGATGATTTGCGTCAGCGTGTCGTGGGCCAAGATAATGCACTCTTTGAAATTGCCAAAAGAATTCGCGCAGCAAAAACAGGTTTAACCTCGGAAGATGCGCCGATGGGCGTATTCTTATTAGTTGGCCCTTCTGGTGTGGGTAAAACCGAAACAGCATTGGCGCTTGCAGACACCCTATTTGGTGGTGAACAATCACTGCTTACGATCAACATGTCAGAATACCAAGAATCACATACAGTATCACAACTCAAAGGATCTCCTCCTGGCTATGTGGGTTATGGTCAAGGTGGAATCTTAACGGAATCTGTTCGCAAGCGTCCATACAGCGTTGTACTATTAGACGAAGTTGAAAAAGCACATCGTGATGTATTGAATCTATTTTATCAGGTATTTGATCGTGGTTTTATGCGTGATGGTGAAGGCCGTGAAATTGATTTCCGTAATACCTTAATATTAATGACTTCTAACCTAGGCAGCGATGAATTAATGGCATTATTTGATGAAATGCCAAATGCTGATATTGCAACACAGCAAGAATTATTGCGCCCTATTATACGTGAACACTTTCAACCAGCATTATTAGCTCGTTTTCAAACTGTCATTTATAAACCATTAGATGATGTTGCACTACGCAAAATTGTTGAAATGAAATTAAATAAAGTCGCCTTGCGATTACAAAAACACTACAAAATCGTGTTTAATGTCGGTGAAAAACTCTACGATACCCTAGTGTCAGCTTGTTTACTACCCGATACAGGTGCACGTAATATTGATAGTATTTTAAATCAACAAATATTGCCAGTCGTATCGAACCTACTGTTGCAAAATGTGAATAATCACAATACTCAAGTACAAACGTTACAACTTGACTTTAACGAAACAGACGGCATTATACTTGAATGGATAACCCCAAAAAACAAGACAAAATCTAAAAAAGCGACAATAAAACCTAAGTCAATTGAAACAATCAATAAAGATAATAAAAAGACATTAAAAAAAGAGAAAAAAGCAAACACTAAAAGACAAGCATAAACGATAGAAAATCTAGAAATAAAAAACAAAATGTAACAATAAGTTGAATCTTCTTATTAGCTGATTAGGAGTAACTAATAAGAAGATTCAACCGCGTTATATATTACCTTCCACCATCGCTTGGTTTTAACGCATCGGCTATGATTATCGCTGCTACAAGGTCATCTTTGCTTTGCTCGAATGCTCAAATTTGTTCCAGATAAAGTACAAACTCGCTCTGTTGTCGGCACATTCTAACGTCATAAAAAGACAGACAATATAACCAATTATTTTTGTTTCCTTATAAACATTAAATATAAAATAAAATCAATTTGTTACTAGACTGATTTTTTAGCCAAAATAATGTCTTTTTGACATTGATGGTTTCGTCAATTTGCTGTTTGGGTGCTCAAAATAGTGACAGGC
>NZ_WTEW01000178.1:0-200 GCF_009795865.1 Gilliamella sp. Pas-s27 | reverse complement strand
ATCTAAAACAGGTGTATCCAGTGCACACCCATAACCCCGATAAAATGCAAGGTATTATTTTTGAACGTATGGAAAGTGTTGGTACACCTGATGTAGCCAGAATATTGGAAGGATATCGCTGGCAGGATGAAGTTACCTTAAAAATTGAAATAAAAGCAGACAATGGTTCTGGTGAAAAATATGCCAAAGCTAGGAAAAAT
>NZ_WTEW01000177.1:0-201 GCF_009795865.1 Gilliamella sp. Pas-s27 | reverse complement strand
ATAAAAACCGAAAAAGAAGTGGTTGGGTGTTAGTGAATGGCGAAGGCGCTAAAAGGGTATGTTGTTGGGATTGGTTTGATTTTACACAAATAAAAGAGACGGGCACACTAAAGGAAATCTACCTTGATGCAGACAAATCCTTAAAACGCAATAAAGACAACCATTCCTTATCAGGATATAAACCAACGATAAAAGAAACAT
>NZ_WTEW01000035.1:0-10552 GCF_009795865.1 Gilliamella sp. Pas-s27 | reverse complement strand
TGCACACTCTCGTTTAAATTCACTACTTAGTTGTCTTGTCATCAGATAATCTCCTTTGTTGAGGATTTATCATACCGCTAAGAATATCTACAAGAAAAGTATACCGTTACACATCTGTAGCAACTGAAAATGTAAAAAAAATTAAAGAACCTAAAAAGCACAACAGTCAAGAGACAAACCGACCAGAATAACTAATAATCATCTTAACTTACTCAATATTGGGGTTTCTTGTTTTATATAATTTAACTAAATAAGAAACCCATAGTCTATTTGCATTTTCAATCAAAATTTTGCCGACAAATTGTCGGCAAAAAAGTAAAAAATAATAGAAAATTACGCAAAGCCTTTCAAACCAACTACATGCACATGTTCTTGGTTATTGATAACTTTACGTACGAGTTTATAGGTTGTTCCTTTTTCAGGACTAATGTTTTCAGGTGCGGCTATAATCAATTGCATTTCTAACCGTTCACATAACTCAAACAATGTGGCAATTGATTTGGCGTCAAGTCTAGCTGCTTCATCCAAAAATAATAATCGACATGGTGAAATATCTTTGTTACGCAAGCGTTTAGATTCGTCTTCCCAACTTTGAATTACCATGAGTAAAATGGACATCCCCGTACCAATAGCCTCACCTGTTGATAATGCACCACTTTCAGCACGTAACCAACCGTCAGCACCTCGATTCACTTCAACATCCATTTCAAGATAATTTCGATAATCTAGCAGTTCTTCACCAATATTTTGAGCAGTTCGTTGTCCCATATCAATATGTGGATTTAAACGTTGATAAAGTTTAGCTAACGCTTCTGAGAAGGTAATTCGATTATTACTAAATAGATCTTGATGTTCATTTTGTTCATCAGCAAGTGCGGCTAAAAGTGTTGAATGCGCCTCACGAATATGGACATTTAAACGCACGCCATTAACCTGACCAAATGCCACGGCTTGTAACCCTTGATTAAGCATGCGAATACGATTTTGCTCACGTTGAATCGTTTTACGAATAATATTCGATACACTTTTTGAACTGATTGCCAATTGTTGCTCACGCGATGTCAATTCTTCAGTTAAGCGAGATAACTCAATTTCCATCTGTTCAATCGCTTCAATTGGATCGTCAGTTTTAACAATATCTTGGCGAATTCGTTCACGCAAATGTGCGTAAACAGCGATATAAAATTGGATTTTACGTTCTGGGCGTTTTGGATCTTCTGATAGTCTTAATACATCCCGTAAATGTTCATTGTCATTAACAGCTAAACGTAAGGAACCTAATGCTTTATCCGACATGGAACGCAATTCATCAGCACTTAAATAAGCAAGCTCACGACGGTGTAAACGACGTTCAACACTATTCTCTTTAACCAGCCTTAATACTAAACACCACCCCGCTTTGGCTTGTACTACCTGTTCTCTTAGTTGCTTATAATCACGCAGAGTTTGAGTTAGACGTTTTTGCAGTTGTGCCATTTCGCTTTCGCACATAATGAGTTGTTTTTCAAGCGATGTACAATTTTGGCGATTACTATTCAATTTGTGATGAATTTCATCACGGCGAATTCGAGCTCGCTCTTCAGTGATCGTATCCGCTTTTACGCCGATTTGTTCTATCTCTTTTTGCAGTTCATTAAGCATGTCTCGTTTAGTGTCAAACGCACTTTTGAGCGAAGCAAGTGTTTGGTTATACTGGTTGTACTGATCTTGATATTGTTGCATCTGACGACGAGCATCAGTTTTTTGAGCTTCGACAATTTCTAATCGAGATCGTAGTTTTTCATTCAAATCAGTATTTTCGTTCAGCATTCCTGCCGAGTCTTCATAACTAAAGTGGGCACGCCGTTGCATTACTTCCGTTAAGGAAAAAACTTGTTGGCGAATCGTTTGTTGCTGTGTTTTAACCGTGTTGTAATGTTCACGTAGAGTTTCGTTCTGTTCAGGATCGCTTTGTAAAACAGCTAAAATTGGCTCAAGTTCTGAAACTGTATGGATGTGACGACTTACATATTGGGCAGCATCTTGGGCCTGAGCAACTTGCTCACGTAAATCATCAACACGATCAGCTAAATCATCATCCGCAAGTAAGTGCATCTGTGCAATAAGTCGATTAACAATAGTTAGTTGTTCTTTGCAAGAGGCGACTTGTTGTTGGTTTTGTTTATCAATATTTTCTTGGGATGATAATTGGCGTTCAATTTCGTTGCGTCGTGACGAAAGCTTTTGCGCTTCAGCTTCAGGATCAACATCGAAAGCCACAGCTAAATATTGACCAACAAATTGTCCAACATTTTGTTCAATACGTTGTAATTTCTGTAAATCAAACGAGATTGTCGCATAACGTTCGTGTAACTCATCACGCTCAGTAGATAGTTTTTCAAGATGAACTTCTCGAGCTGCTCGCCCAAATAGCGGTACAGCTGGAAAACTTGAAAATCGCCATTGACGATCTCCTGTTTTGACCAATACCGATTTATTCATTTCTTCACAATTAAATACGCTATCGTCAAATGATGATGGATCTCCTTCAATAAAATAGATATCTTCAGGGTAATCTTCATCACTTGCTGTTAGCGTTTCTAATTGCTGTTTTACTAATGATAAATCAGGCACAACAATAGCCTGCCTTGCAGGCCCATAGAGTGCAGAAAAATAAGGAGCATCATCAATAGTTACATCTTCATAAATTTCAGAAAGTAATACACCATTAAATCGCTCAGCTAGCGCAGACAAACGCCCATCATCGACACCACTTGGTTGGTTAAGTTGTTCGATTTGGATATCAAGTTGGTTACGTCTAAAACTGATTTGGTCACGCTCAGTAATAAGAGTACGTTCTTGTTCAAGCAGTTGTTGCATATGTTGTGTAACAGCTTGACTATGGGCAAACGTTTCACCTGTTTGTTCTTGTAATGCAGTTAAGGCATCTTGAGCTTTTAGCCATAAAGGTGCTTTTTGTCGGTAATCAGTAATTTTTGACTGTATCTGTTCAAGTTCTTGTCTAAACTCAATACGTTTTTCGCTTGATTCATTAGCTAATGTTGCATTGTTATCAAGCTGTACTTCAAGCTCTTGTTTTAGCTCATCAAGATCATCATAATTAACTTGGCGACCAATACGTTTGCAAAATTGTATTAATAATGATTCTGCTTCTTTTTGTTCAAAAAAACGCTGTTCTAGTTCATCAAGTTGTAGTTGTAAATGTTCAGCCTTTTCAGCTTGGTAACATTGTGATGGCCACTGTCTTAATGCCTCTTTTCCTGCAGCAAAGGCTTCACTACGAGTTACATCACCAACCAATTTGACTACCAGTTGATAAGCGCGGTCAAATTGATTAATTGCCGCATCAGATACACTTAATTTTTGCTCAAGCTCAAGAACTTGTTTGGTGATCTCTCTTTGCTTTTCTTCAAACAATTCATAGTAATTTTCAATATTGCTAATGCCTAATTTAGGTAATTGGCATAAACTTTGTGCATTTTTTAATGCTTGTAAAGCCTGTTGGTATTGAATTGCACGGGTTTGTTGAACATCAAGCGCTTGTTGATAATCAGCTAATTGAGTCTTGATTTCGTCAACTTCTTGTTCTGTTTGTTCAACTTGATCACGATAGGTTTGGTACTGTTCATTAGCTTCAAGTACTACTTCGTTTTGTTCTTCTAACTTTAAGTTTAAATCATCTAAATCTGCTTGATAACGGTCGATTTTTTCCTGTTGACGCAATGCAGTTTGCGCTAAATTAAGGTGATCATTAGCAGCCTGTAAGTCGGTTTCCAGATCACTTTGCGCATCTTGATGTTCTTTAAGTTCTTTTGCCATTTCAACTTGGCGGTATTGATTGCTAATAAGCAGATCTTGTGTTTTAAACATGTCACGACGCAGACCAAGTACTGATTCTATATGAACTCGGCGTTCATTATTATGACGCATATAGTCAGCTGCTACATAATTAGTCGATTCTGTTATTAGATGTTTAAATAAATCACGATCAGATTGCGTAACTCGAATAGCCTCTAATGTCATTCGATTTTCACGTAGTGCAGCCTCCATATCTTGGAAAGCTTTACGTACACCACTGTTTTCAGGTAATAAGTAATCACGCAGTGAACGGGTAATCGCACTTGAAATCCCACCATAGAGTGAAGCTTCAATAAGACGATAATATTTACTACGATCAGATGAAGAGCGTAAGCGTTTTGGTAAAATACCAAAATCAAACATAACCGAATGATAATCAGTAATAGAGTTAAATTGCTTGAAAATAACGCCTTCCATTGATTCAACTTTATCTTTTAGCTCCGGCAATGATAAAATACGCGCTTGTCTGTCATTTAAACGTTCCGTTACTAATTCTGTTGGACTAATACCAATAGGTAGACCCTGTAGTAAAAATGGCTTGATATCGACTTTTTTGTCCCGCCCTGCTACTTGTTGCAAACGTACACCACAAATAATTCGCTGATTGCGAGAGTTAATCACATCGAGCATTGAATAACAAACACCGGGTTTTAATTTACCATGCAAACCTTTGTCGCGTGAACCAGAGGTGGCACCTGCTTCGGTGGTGTTTCTAAAATGCAATAAAGTTAAATCAGGAATTAATGCAGTAACAAAAGCCGCCATGGTGGTTGATTTACCTGCACCATTACCACCAGATAATGTCGTAACTAATTGATCAAGCTCAAACGTTCGAGCAAAAAAACCATTCCAGTTTATCAAAGTTAATGAGTGAAATTTACCGTGTCCAATCATGATTATTCAGTCTCCTCATTAACATCTTCATCTAGTTCTTGATTATCTAAAATTAAGGATGATTCAATTTTAATTGCTTCTCCATCTCTAATTAGGCGTAATTGCGCTTCTTGAGCATCATCACTACTACGCACATCCGCACCAAAACGGAAAATTGATTCATTAATACGAAAACGGCTACTATCATTACCAACAATAAAAAAGATCATACCCAACCGACGTAATCGATTTAACGCTGTTTTTACTTTATCAAACAATTTTTGACGATCTAAATCTGAACCTGTTGAGCGTTGATTGACTAATTTGAGTAATTTACTTTCGTCGGCTAATGAAATAAGCTCTTCAAATAGTTCTTGTAGGGTAAAAATACCTTCATGTGCTAATCGTTCTGGGCTTAGGTATAAATAACAAAGCACTTTACCAACTAACATATCAAGCTCTGATAATACTGAACGAGGAATTAATGTTGTAGAACGAGGGCGTAGGTAAAAAAAACCTTCCGGTGCTCGAATTAATTCAACATTATAGCGTTGATAAAATTGTTCAAGCTCAAGTTGAAAATCCATTAAAAAAGCATGATGATCAAGTTCATCAATACCAATATGTCGACCAGAACGTAGTAAACTATCAAGTTCAGGAAAAATCGGATTAGCTATCGCTTGAGCCAACTTAACTGGCATATATTTATCAATGGACGCCTGAGAGCTAGCTGCTATACGCCCCATAACTTCATCAAGATGATGTGCAGTTTGTTGTGTGTCTAAATCGTTAGTATCTATTGATGACATGTGCTTGTACCTTAGCTCCATAATCGTTAATAAGTTTCCATTCAGCAGAAATACCAAGTAAATCATCTTCGGCAATACCAAGGCGAATAGCTTGATCAATAAATAACCTTGCAATATCAAAATGCTGTTCACGAGGGAACTGAGCTAAATAGCTGCGAATGGTAATCCCCATATCAAGTGGTTTATTTTCTTGCTTAAATATCAATAAATTTTGTTCAATATGCGCAATAATATGTTCTTGAATTTCCTCAATCATTTCAAATTCAAGTTCTGATGGTAATTCGCCTGTAACTTCGGCATCATGTAAAGCTAATTCCTCATCACGCATATCAAGTAAACGCTCGGCATTAGCAAAAGTGAGCGACCAAGGCAAATCAAAATATCCTTGAATTGATTTGCGTAAACGTTGTGAAAATACACGGTTTTTATCTAAATCGATAGCGGTACGGATAAATTTATGAACGTGCCTATCATAACCTATCCAAAGATCTATTGCTTTTTGTCCCCAACCAATAATGCGATCAAGCTTACCTTGTAGATCCATAACCACATTGTTAATTTTATCAAGATCAGGATTAGCAAGTGTTGCATCTTGTATTAAAAGCAAACTGGCTTGTAATTTATCACCAGCTGCGGCTAAAGTATCTTGTAGCTCACGCAATGTTTGGGATGTTTCAGTCAGTAACCCTTCACAACTGCTAATTGCTGCTTGCCAATCTTGACTTAATAGGGCAGAAATATTTTGTTTAACGTCAGCCTGTTGTTCATCCATAACACGTTGGGTAATATCAATACTATCAAAAATTTCCGCAACTGAGTATTTTAATGGTGCAAAGACATTTCGATGCCAATGTAAATCATCACCACCTTCGACTGCAGCATCTGCGGCACGCTTCAATTCTTGTGCAACGATAGACAACTGAATAGATAAGCGCAGCGTCGAAAATTCACGTTGGCGGATATAATAATCAGAAATACCTATTCCTAATGGTGTTAAGCGGTAAATAGAAAAACCATCAGTCATATCACTTGTAAATCGAGTAATGAATCGCTGACGCACTAAATCGTTAATTGCATTATTGGCTCGGACAGTGATGGTATCTTCACTTTGTTCAAAAATTAGCGAAACATGCCTAAAAGCGTCAATTAATTCAGATTCGGTCATTTCACCATCAAAGCGTTCGCTATTTAATACGGCAATGGCCAATAAAAAAGCTAACCTTTCAACCGGTAATGTGATCGAAAAATCATTTTTTTTTGCCCAAGAGACCAATTCCGGCACTGATTGGGAAAAATCAATCATAAAAGTTCCTTAATTCAAGGAGAACAAAATAGAAACATTCCACAGAACATCCATTATTCACGGCATAGAAAAAAATAACGTCAATTATATAACAATATAGAGTAGATTTGTAATGGAATTCTAAGAAAGAATTAAAATGATATCATTTAGATGATTACTCGTTATATTTAAATTTATAATAATATTAATTAATAAATATCATTAAAATTAATTAAAATATTATTTCTTGAATAAAAAACAGATTCCCCACTCGCACTGATGTCTATTTATGCTAAAATCAACAAACTCTATATAAACTAACATAAGGATGTAACAAAATGCATATCGGTATACCTAGAGAACGGTTAGCCAATGAAGCTAGAGTTGCAGCAACTCCCCAAACTGTTGGACAACTGTTAAAACTTGGTTTTACAGTTTCTGTAGAACAAGGCGCTGGACATGCGGCTCATTTTGAAGACCAAGCTTTTATTGAGGCTGGAGCAACAATCCAAAATACTCAAGATATTTGGCAAAATGATTTAATTTTGAAATTTCATGCACCAACTGATGATGAAATCGCATTAATGAAAGAGGGATTAACGCTCATCAGTTATATTTATCCTGCCCAACACAAAGATCTATTAGAAAAATTAGCAGCTAAAAATATTACTGTAATGGCGATGGATTGTGTTCCACGTATTTCGCGTGCACAATCTTTAGATGCACTTAGTTCAATGTCTAATATTGCTGGTTATCGTTCAGTTATTGAAGCCGCAAATCAATTTGGTCGATTCTTTACAGGACAAGTTACTGCAGCAGGTAAAGTACCTCCTGCAAAAGTGTTAGTTATTGGCGCGGGTGTTGCGGGCCTTGCAGCAATTGGGGCAGCAGTAAGTTTAGGCGCTATTGTTCGCGCATTCGACACTCGTCCTGAAGTTGCCGAACAAATTAATAGTATGGGTGCCGACTTTTTAGAATTAGATTTCGAAGAAGAAGCTGGTTCTGGTGATGGCTACGCTAAGCAAATGTCTGCTGCCTTTATTGAAGCTGAAATGGCATTATTTGCTGAACAAGCTAAAGATGTAGATATCATTATTACCACAGCTTTGATCCCCGGTAAACCTGCACCAAAACTGATCTCTAAAGAGATGGTAGAATCAATGAAGCCGGGCAGTGTTATTGTCGATTTAGCCGCATTAACGGGTGGTAACTGTGAGTTAACCAAACCTGGCGAAGTTTTCGAAACTGAGAATAATGTAAAAATTGTTGGTTATACTGATTTAGCTAATCGTATGCCTGCTCAAGCATCTCAGCTTTATGGTACAAATATTGTTAACCTATTAAAATTGCTTGCTAAAGAAAAAGACGGCAATATTGATATCAACTTTGAAGATGTTGTTATTCGTGGCGTAACCGTGGTTAAAGAGAAAGAAATCACTTGGCCAGCACCACCAATTCAAGTATCAGCACAACCTCAGAAAAAAACTTCTGAGCCAATTGCTAAACCTGAACCCAAACCAATGGATCCACGTAAAAAATATGGAATTTTTGCATTAGCCGTTCTAGCCTATTTCTGGCTTGCAAATTCTGTACCTGAAAGCTTTTTAGGGCATTTCACTGTTTTTGCTTTATCTTGTGTGGTTGGTTATTACGTTGTATGGAATGTTACGCACTCTCTACATACTCCACTGATGTCAGTAACTAATGCAATTTCTGGTATTATTTTAGTCGGAGCAATATTGCAAATCGGTGATGACAACGGTCTAAGTACAGCAATTGCCTTTGTTGCTATTTTAATCGCTAGTATTAATATTTTTGGCGGATTCTTTGTTACTCAAAGAATGTTGAAAATGTTTCAACGTGACAAGTAAGGGAGGGAATAAACCATGAGTAATGGAATCATTCAAGCAGCCTATGTTATTGCTGCATTACTTTTTATCTTTAGTTTACGTGGTCTTTCTAACCAAGAATCAGCCAAATCAGGAAATATCTACGGTATGATTGGTATGGCTATTGCACTTATTGCAGCAGTAGCTAGTATCAAGGGTGGATTACACTGGATCGTAATCGCAATGATTATTGGTGCAACAATTGGGTTATACCTTGCTAAGAAAGTTGAAATGACGCAAATGCCAGAACTTGTTGCGCTACTACATAGCTTTGTTGGTATGGCTGCTGTACTTGTTGGTTTAAATAGCTTTTTAGACTTAAACAATCATTCACAACTATTTCATGGTAGTGAGCTTACTGTACATTTAGTCGAAATTTTTGTGGGTGTATTTATTGGGGCTGTAACTTTCTCAGGTTCTGTTGTTGCATTCGGTAAATTAAATGGTCGCATTAGCTCTAAACCGCTTTCTATTCCAAATAAACATTATTGGAATCTAGCTGCGATTGTTGTTTCGATCATATTAATGTATACCTTCATTGAAGTAGAAAAAGGAACAGGTGCACTCATTAGTCTATTAATTATGGCGATAATTGCATTTGTATTTGGCTTCCATCTTGTTGCCTCAATTGGTGGTGCTGATATGCCAGTAGTAATCTCAATGCTAAACTCTTATTCTGGTTGGGCTGCAGCAGCAGCTGGCTTTATGTTAGGTAACGATCTCTTAATTGTAACAGGCGCATTAGTTGGTTCATCAGGTGCAATTCTTTCATATATTATGTGTAAAGCGATGAACCGCTCATTTATTAGTGTTATTGCTGGCGGGTTTGGTAGTGATGGTAGTTCAACAAGTTCGTCTGATGAAGAACAAGGTGAATACCGCGAAATGCAACCAGCGGAAGTAGCTCAAACATTAAAAGAAGCTCGTTCTGTTATCATCGTTCCTGGGTATGGTATGGCTGTTGCTCAAGCTCAAGGTGCTGTAAGTAATATTACTGAAAAACTACGTGGCATGGGTATTGAAGTTAGATTTGGCATTCACCCAGTGGCTGGACGTTTACCTGGGCATATGAATGTATTATTAGCTGAAGCGAAAGTCCCTTATGATATTGTATTAGAAATGGATGAAATCAACGATGACTTCCCTGATACTGATGTGGTTTGGGTAATTGGAGCTAACGATACTGTTAACCCAGCGGCAGAAGAAGATCCTAATAGCCCAATAGCTGGGATGCCTGTTCTTGAAGTTTGGAAAGCAAAGACTGTTATTATTTCTAAACGCTCAATGAATACTGGTTATGCAGGCGTACAAAATCCACTATTCTTTAAAGAAAATAGCTATATGTTATTTGGTGATGCTAAAGATAGTGTTGAAAAAGTACTACAAAGTCTTTAATGATTAATTCATAAAATATACTGTGGTTTTGCCACAGTATATTTTTAAAATAGGCGCTAATTTAAATTCGATTTAGCTAAAAAATCGATTATTCGATCCGTTATTTCACGGTGTATCTCTGTCCTTGTGCGATTACCACCATCTTTACAAATGATTGATTCTCCTTTAGCCTCTTGCTCTAAAATATCTATAGCATCTGATTTACAAATTTGTATGAAAGTAAAATGCATTGCATCAAGAATAACAATATTAAGTTGATAATGATTTTGAAAGAAACTGTTGTAAATAACCAGATTCAAGCTCTACATTCATATCACCAACATCAATACCAGCACCAATGATTAAAGAAGGAACAGTAATATTGATCCTCGCCAAAATATTAGACAGTGCCCACCTCTATCATTTTTTCATTTTGGTAATATTGTTGTTCATATTGTTCAGGTGAT
>NZ_WTEW01000176.1:0-204 GCF_009795865.1 Gilliamella sp. Pas-s27 | reverse complement strand
ATTACAAATAAACCCATTGCTTATTTTGCCTACAAAAAAATCAACTTGTTACCAATAACACCATGATTTATGATTATAAAACATACCCGCCACTCTGACCGCTCATAAAACTTAGGCTTCCATCAGACTTAATACCGTAATAATGTGCGCCCATAGTACTTTCCCCCAATACGGCCTCCTCTAAACCACCATAACCTTTATATA
>NZ_WTEW01000175.1:0-205 GCF_009795865.1 Gilliamella sp. Pas-s27 | reverse complement strand
CGCCGTTTAAAAAGATGGTTAAAAGCATCACCTTTGATAATGGGATGGAATTTAATTATCATCATGCGATTGAGCATTATTTAAACACTACCGTATACTTTGCGGAGCCTTATAAAAGCAGGCAAAGAGGCACAAATGAAAACACCAATGGCTTAATACGTCAGTTTATACCTAAGTCAGCGGCCATTTCATTCGTTGACGACGA
>NZ_WTEW01000034.1:0-18295 GCF_009795865.1 Gilliamella sp. Pas-s27 | reverse complement strand
ACGGTGGAGTGAAGAAAGTAGAAAGGTGATTTATACTAGCCCCTTCGCACCACCACAGTTTGGAGATTGCTATGTATTATAATCACCTTTCTAGGAAGGAAAGATACCAGATTTTCGTATTATTACAAGCTGGAAAGAATAAAAAAGAGATAGCGCAGCTACTCAATAGACATCCTTCGACAATAAGTCGAGAGATAAAAAGAAACTCAAAACCTAATCAAACCTATCAAGCACATGAGGCGGTAACACTCGCTAGGAAAAGGCGAAAAGGCAAAGCTTATCGGCATTGCAAGGCGCCGAACATTAAAGAAGGAGACCGCCGATATAAACGGCCAATTAAACAACGCCCAAGAAAACGGCATAAGTTTAAAAGCCCCGTCTCCTTTTATTCTAAGGAGCTAAGACGAATTGCACTTCATAGTGGAATCTAGTTTTTAATCAACACTTTATTTATCAAAAAACTTAACCGCTAAATTATTATCAAATCCCTTACAACAAAGACAACCTCCCTTTTGCGCAAGAATATCGTTAGTGATTTAAACCAATAATGCTTGATTTTAATTAATAAATTTCAATTATTGATTAATAAAAACACCATATATAGTGACGTATTTGATTGATAGGTACTACATATTGTATATTTTGATAAATATCAATTATCATACTCCCCAACGTATTTAAACAATTGGATAGAAAGAATGAATAAATCAATACTAGTAACCAAACGAGATGGCAAAAAGGAACCCATCAATCTTGATAAAATCCACAAAGTTATTACTTGGGCGGCTGAAGGACTAGACAATGTCTCGGTGTCACAAGTTGAATTACGTTCTCATATTCAATTTTATGATGGTATTCGTACTTCCGATATTCATGAAACGATTATTCGTGCAGCCGCAGATCTTATTTCGCAAGAAACACCCGATTACCAATATTTAGCCGCACGTTTAGCTATTTTCCATTTGCGCAAAAAAGCCTATAACCAGTTTACACCACCGCCACTTTATGAACATGTTAAGAAATTAGTAGCAAGCAAACGATACGATAAACATCTGCTTGAAGATTATACTCAAGAAGATTTTGAACAAATGGATAAGATTATTGATCATTGGCGAGATATGTCTTTTTCGTACGCTGCTGTTAAACAGCTTGAAGGTAAATATTTAGTACAAAATCGTGTTACAGGTGAGATATACGAAAGCGCACAGTTTTTATATATTTTAGTTGCCGCTTGTCTTTTTGCCAATTACCCGAAAGAGACTCGATTGAGCTATATCAAACGTTTTTATGATGCGGTTTCTACCTTCAAAATTTCGCTGCCGACACCCATTATGGCAGGAGTTCGTACCCCTACCCGTCAATTTAGTTCTTGCGTGTTAATTGAGTGTGATGATAGCTTAGATTCAATTAATGCAACGGCAAGTGCCATTGTTAAATACGTATCACAGCGTGCAGGAATTGGGGTCAATGCAGGGCGCATTCGAGCGTTAGGAAGTTCAATTCGTGGTGGCGAAGCATTCCATACTGGCTGTATTCCATTTTATAAATATTTCCAAACTGCTGTAAAATCTTGTTCTCAAGGTGGCGTTCGAGGCGGTGCGGCCACGGTATTTTATCCACTTTGGCATTTAGAAGTGGAAAGCCTGCTCGTATTACGCAATAACCGCGGTGTAGAAGAAAACCGAGTTCGTCATTTAGACTACGGCGTACAAATCAATAAACTGATGTATCAACGTTTAATCAAAAACGAAAATATTACTCTATTTAGTCCATCTGATGTACCTGGGCTTTATGATGCGTTTTTTGCCGATCAAGATAAATTTGAAGCGCTTTATCGTCAATATGAGCAAGATGCCAATATTCGTAAACGTGAAGTTAAAGCGATTGAATTATTTGCCTTATTAATGCAAGAGCGTGCTTCAACAGGACGTATTTATATCCAAAATGTTGATCACTGTAATACACATAGCCCATTCAATGCTGAACTTGCGCCAGTGCACCAATCTAATTTATGCATGGAAATCGCATTGCCTACTAAGCCACTTTATAATATTAATGATGAAAATGGTGAAATTGCGCTATGTACATTATCAGCCTTTAATTTAGGTGAAATTGAATCACTAGACGATTTTGAGGAATTGGCTGACTTAACGGTTCGCGCCCTTGATTCCTTACTTGATTATCAAGACTACCCTGTACCTGCAGCTAAAAATTCATCAATTAATCGTCGTACTTTGGGGGTTGGTGTTATCAATTATGCCTATTATTTAGCTAAACATGGTGTGAAATATTCCGACGGTAGTGCCAATAATCTAACACACCGCACCTTTGAAGCAATGCAATATTATTTACTAAAAGCATCAAATAACTTAGCCAAAGAAAAAGGCGCTTGTCCATTATTTAATGAGACAACGTATTCGCAAGGCATTTTACCAATTGATACATATAAAAAAGATTTAGATACCATTACTAAAGAGCCATTGCATTATGACTGGGAGTCACTCCGTGAATCCATTAAAACTCATGGTTTACGCAATTCAACACTATCAGCTTTAATGCCATCAGAAACATCATCACAAATTTCAAATGCAACTAATGGCATTGAACCACCACGAGGTTTTGTGAGTGTCAAGGCATCTAAAGACGGCATTTTAAGACAAGTCGTTCCTGATTATAATCATCTTAAAAACTTTTATGAATTGCTTTGGCAAATTCCAAATAACACAGGTTATTTACACTTAGTTGGCATTATGCAAAAGTTTATTGACCAATCTATTTCGGCCAATACCAATTACGATCCAACCAAATTTCCGAATGATAAAGTGCCAATGAAACAACTATTAGCTGATTTACTAACAGCTTATAAATTTGGGGTAAAAACACTCTATTATCATAATACCCGTGATGGTGCCGAAGATCTTCAAGGTGATATTGCACTTGCTGATAGTGAGGGTGGCTGTGAAGGTGGAGCGTGTAAAATCTAATAGCAATTTTAGATAACACGCTAATTTTACAATAACATAATGAGGGAGTGAATGACTCCCTCTCAGATCCTTTCTTTTTACTACTTTAGGGTAACGAAAAGCAAACAAATCTGTTAGGAGTTTTTATGAGTATGAATTATAGCACTTTTTCGCAAGTCCATAATGACCAATTAAAAGAACCGATGTTCCTCGGTCAATCGGTCAATGTTGCGCGTTATGATCAACAAAAATACGAAATGTTTGAAAAATTAATTGAAAAACAACTGTCCTTTTTTTGGCGCCCTGAAGAAGTAGATATATCACAAGATCGCATCGATTATGCCGCTTTACCAGAACATGAAAAACATATTTTTATCAGTAATTTAAAATATCAAACGTTACTCGATTCAATCCAAGGCCGTAGCCCTAATGTGGCACTACTTCCACTTATTTCAATTCCTGAACTTGAAACATGGGTAGAAACGTGGTCATTTTCAGAAACGATTCATTCTCGCTCTTATACACATATTATTCGTAATATTGTTAACGATCCTTCTGTGGTTTTCGATGATATCGTCACCAATAAAGAGATCCAAAAAAGAGCTGGTGATATTGCAGGTTATTATGATGATTTAATTAGCTACGCAAGCTATTATAATTTATTTGGCGAGGGCAAACATAACATTAATAATCGCACTGTTTCGATTAATTTACGTGAGCTTAAAAAGAAACTTTACCTTTGCTTAATGAGTGTTAATGCGCTTGAAGCGATTCGTTTTTATGTCAGTTTTGCTTGCTCATTTGCATTTGCCGAACGTGAACTCATGGAAGGTAACGCAAAAATTATCAAGCTTATTGCCCGCGACGAAGCCCTCCATTTAACTGGCACACAATTTATGATTAACACACTACGCAGTGGTGAAGACGATCCCGAAATGGCTGCTATCGCCAAAGAGTGTGAACAAGAGTGTTATGACCTCTTTTTGCAAGCAGCAAATCAAGAAAAAGAGTGGGCAGAATACCTGTTTGAAGGTGGTTCAATGATTGGTTTAAATAAAGATATTTTATGCCAATATGTCGAATACATTACCAATATCCGCATGCAAGCAGTTGGGCTAAAATTACCATTTGAAGCAAAATCTAATCCAATTCCATGGATCAACAATTGGCTGGTATCTGACAACGTACAAGTTGCGCCACAAGAAGCCGAAATGAGCTCTTACTTAGTTGGGCAAATTGATGCTGAAATGAATGAGGATGATTTAAGCGATTTTACCTTATAAGATTTATACTAAATCCTAATCATTACCTTAAACCTATTTACCTAAGGAACAGATCAACTGTTCCTTTTTTATGTTAATGTTCAGTAACAAATCATCATCTTATTCTAACGCTAACTTGACACTCATTGAAAATCGGGTAACGATATGGCTATTGAATTGTCTTAATTTGATAATATGTCCATGACAAGAACGCATTTATGTTACCCTGTATCACCGCTTCATTTTAGTGATGAACAAATAAATATTCCTTATCTAAAACAGCAGCTTGAAGCATTCCAACAATGGTCTATGGTGCAATTTGAGCAACAGGTTGATATTGATACACTCGTGCATTTACGTAGTGAATTTATTGATCATTTGCTTGAACGTTTATGGGGCTTTTACCAAATTCCTAAACATGTTTCCTCTTTTTTTAAACGTAATCGTATTGCGTTGGTAGCGGTTGGCGGTTATGGTCGGGCTGAATTGCATCCATTATCAGATATTGATATTTTGATTCTCAGCGATTACCCTTTAACCAAGGAAATTGAAAAACAGATTGGTGATTTAGTCCGTTTATTATGGGACCTACATTTAGATATAGGGCATAGTGTTAGAACATTAAGGATCTGCCTACAAGAAGCAAAAAACGATATATCAATTATGACCAATTTGATTGAGTCAAGGCTTATTTCTGGCAATCAATTACTACTAGATGAGTTACACAAACAGATTTTTAGCGATAAGATCTGGCCATCTCGAGAATTTTATAAAGCCAAAGTACAAGAACAACAAGATCGTCACAAACAATATCATAGCACCTCTTATAATTTAGAACCCGATTTGAAAAATAGCCCTGGTGGTTTGCGAGATATGCAAATCATTCAGTGGATAGCGATCCGCCATTTTGGCGGTGAGTTTTTGCAAAAAATAGCAGACTTCAACTATTTAACGCCTGAAGATATTGAGGACTTTAAAACGTGTCGTAAATTTTTATGGCGCATACGTTTTGCGCTTCATTGTGTGATAACACGTTATGATAATCGTCTACTATTTGATCGTCAGTTAAGCATTGCCAAAATGTTAGGCTATAAAGGCGAAGGGAATGCGCCTGTTGAAAAGATGATGCACGATTATTATCGCGTTGCACACAATATTACCGAACTAAATCAAATGCTATTACAGCTGTTTTATGAATCTATTCTTGAGCATAATTCGAAAAATAAACCTTATGATATTGATGAGCATTTTCAAATTCGCGACAAGCTCATTGATGTAAAAGATGATGAGATCTTTAAAAAAGATCCTGTTATGATTATGCATCTTTTTTATACAATGTTGCTTAATCCTCAAGTTATCGGTCTTTATTCAAATACCATTAGGCAATTGCGTTCAGCAAGACGTTTACTCACTAATTTACTTTGTGAAAATGCCAAAGCAAGATCGCTGTTTATGTTGATCATCAAACACCCTGATGCAATTGAAAAAGCCATTTTACCAATGCATAAATATGGCATACTTTCGGTTTATATTCCGGGTTGGAAACAGATATCTGGTATGATGCAATTTGACCTATTTCATGCATATACTGTTGATGAACATACCATCCGTTTACTACTTGAACTCGATAGTTTAAAAACCGAAAACGGCAAACAAAAACACCCCAATAGCGCAAATGTCTTTGCTAAATTGTCTAAACCTGAATTATTAGTCATTACTGGGTTATTTCATGATATTGGTAAAGGTAGGCATGGTGATCATTCCGAAATTGGCGCGCATCTAGTTGAAGAATTTTGTCAATTACATGAACTAGAAACCAAAGATACCGACTTAATTATTTGGTTAGTGCGTTATCATCTATTAATGTCGGTAACGGCACAAAGCCGCGATTTACAAGATCCTGCGGTTATCAATGAGTTTATTCAAATTGTCAAAAGCAAACGCCGTTTGCAGTATTTGCTTTGTCTAACCGTCGCCGATGTCTGTGCAACGAACGAAACGCTTTGGAATAGTTGGAAACAAAGTTTAATGCGCGAACTCTATTTTAGTGCTAAAAGCTCTTTTGATTCAGGTATTCGCCAAATTCCTGAACAGCGAAGCATCGCACGACAAAATAAACAAGAAGCATTAGCAATTTTAGTTAAGCAAAATTATGATGAACAAACGATTAAAGCTTTTTGGCAAAGCTATCGTGTTGATTATTTTCTTCGTTATACAAAAGAACAAATTGTATGGCATGCACAACTTTTATTACAACATGATTTAACTAAAACACAGGTTGCGATAAACCCAAACCCGTATCATGGTGGTAGTGAGATTTTTATTTATTCTCCAGATAGACCTTACTTATTTGCAACTGTCTGTAATATATTAAGTATGCATAATTTAACGATTCACGATGCACTTATCATTACAAATAAAAAAGGGTTTGCGCTTGATACTTTTATTGTATTAGATCCTAACGGACAAACACTGCAAGAAGATCGAAATCAAGGCCTAATAAGTGCACTTAATAAAGCATTACAACAACCAGTTTATAAAGCTGTAACTATTAAACCACCTAAACAACGGCTGCGATCGTTTTTAGTACCAACTCAAGTTAACTTTCTGTCTGCTTTCAATGACAGCCAAACTTATATGGAACTTATTGCACTTGATAGACCGGGATTGCTTGCTTGTGTGGGCGAAATATTCGCTAACTTAGACTTATCATTACGCAGTGCAAAAATTGCAACTATTGGCGAACATATTGAAGATCTGTTTATTTTAACCAACAAACACAACCAAGCGCTTGATGATAATACTTGTCAAAAACTTCGTGAATCAATCATTATTGCTCTTGATTCAATGAATTAATAAAATTAACCAAAAGATATAACTTATGCAATTTTTTATTATTTTATTTCCAATTTTTTGTATTTTTATTGTAGGATTTATTGCTCAAAAGGCCTTAAAGCTTGATGTTGCTAACTTATCAACAATGTCACTTTATGTCCTGTCACCTTTTTTAGCATTTAAAATATTTTATACCCACACCTTAACTACCGATTATCTATTTTATATTGCTTATATCTTTGGTTTGTGCTTTTCGTTAGTTATGATCGTTTCAATTTGGTCGCTGATAATGAAATATTCTGATAAAGAGCGATGTGCCATGATTTTAAGCTCGTGTTTTATGAATAATGGAAATTATGGCACACCAGTACTTTTAGTCTTTTTTGGTGCCGTCGGGTTTGATTTAGGTGTCATTATGATGGTATTGCAGCAGTTTGTTATGAGCACTGTTGGTATTTACTACGCAGCAAAAGGAAGTGCTCGTGAAGATATCAGTAGTCAAAAAGATGTCATCAATAAAGTGATACGTATGCCCGTTGCTTATGGGGCTTTATTAGGAATAATATTTCAGCTATGTCATATTCCTTTATCTAAATCGATTATGACTTCAATTGGAATGGTTGGGGATGCTTCGATTGTGGTGATCATGATTATTTTAGGTATGCAACTAGCCAAAATAAGGATCAAACAACTCGATTATCCTAAACTTTCGTTTGCCTTAATAAATCGTATGGCGATTTCACCTATTGTGGCGCTTTGTATGGTCTATTTTATGCCAATAGAACCTGTTTATAAACAAGTACTGATTGTGTTAGCTGCTATGCCAAGTGCAGCCAATACGACACTAATGTCAGTACAGTTTGATACAAAACCCGAACTGGTATCAAGTGCTACCTTTTTTAGTACGCTATTAAGCTTAATGACATTACCCATTGTGTTGTGGCTTGTTGGTGCACCAGTACCTTTTTAACCGTGAAAAGGTATAACTATCTTAAGACCGATTAAAGTTGGTTTCTAAGTTAGTCAATGCCTACTTACTTAATATAAGTATCAAAAAATTAAATTAATAATCAACTTTCACCCACCCACTCTTTTTCAAACTGGGCGATAAATTGAACTAAAAAGTGATGTCGCTGTTCAGCCATTTTTTTAGCAGTTTGTGTATTCATTATATCTTTAAGCAAAAAAAGTTTTTCGTAAAAGTGATTAATAACAGTATTAGGTTGCTTATAGCTCTGTTCATTCATTAACGTTCTTGGTGGAATTGAAGGATCGTGCATCATATTATGTTTATTTCCACCATAATAGAAAGTTCGCCCAATACCAATTGCCCCTAAGGCATCTAAACGGTCGGCATCCTGTACAATTTGCCCTTCAAGCGATAACGTTTTTTTATTTGAAAGATTTTTTCGATATGACATGTTTTCGATAATAGCAAAAACTAGCTCAATTTCGTTATCAGTCAAAGCCAGCGATATTAGATACTGACGTAGTTCTGTAATAGCTTGGTTAACATCGTCAACCACTTTGTCGTCAATGACATCGTGTAAATAAGCACTCACAATCACAATAAAGCGGTTAGCTTTAGGTTCATGCTGTAAAATCTGCTCAGCCAATCTTACTACTCGCTCAATATGAGCTATATCATGGCCTGTAAAGTCATTGGCAAGTTTCTGCTTAACAAAACCTCGTATAGATTGAATCACATTTTGTTGTGTCTGAGTAAGTGGATTATTCATATTATCGTTCTTAACTTGATTTTGCTGATTTAATTTACACAAACAGTTTTCCCGTATTGCCAAATGCCAACACTTCCCGTATTAGAATATACCGAAAGAGCATAAAGTCTTTCGGCTTGATATGTATTTTGCGTCCAATAAACCTGATGGGATTCGAAATTGCTATCAGGATAGCCGCGAGGAGCATCCGCATCAATCGTTTCGCCCCATTCAGCAAATAATCCGCCACCAATGCGACGTTGATAATTATTACCTTGACCCGCTAAACCTTGATTCCAATATTGTGAATTAGCATTCGTTAGTTGGTTAATGGTAGGTAATTGATACCCTAAATTATGACAGTATTGTTCCGCATCAGCATAACTTCCCCCATTAGCCTTTATTGCTATAAACCATTTTTGAATAGTAAAACTATACACTTTATTGGTTTTCGCTCTATCTGAATATAATATAAACGTGGTTGGCACCGCTGTTGCGGCCTCGGCTGCACTAGCACCCTCTTTTGGCCCAACTAATTTAATCTTGGCTATACTGCCATTACCCGTTATATTGAGATCAATACCTGATGTCGACGGTATCTTATCATAAGTCATCTCGCTACCTAAGGTATCTATCATATCCATAGTAAAAAATAGCGCATATGCCCCCATCGTTGGAAAATTCGAAGCAGGGTTATTCAAATCTTGGCGTCTAAAGCCTTTGGCATCATCCCACTCGTTCGGTGGTCCAGAATAATTCGTCCCACCCCAAGTATTTCGACTATTACTTTGATACAAATTAGGCTTTACCGAATAAGTACAAGCGCCTTTTGGAGGATTAAGATAATAGGTGGCACTATTAAACGATATTGAAGTTGAATTAGGAATACCATAAGCGGTCGATAAGATGCTGTTATCATTCTGCACAGTAATGCGATACGGTGCATTGCAATCCAAAAAAGTATCATTTAGATGCATTTCGTTGTTATTCGCATCTCGACCAATAATGGTTAAATTACCCGTTGCAGTGATATCACCATCACCGTCTTTATCTGCCCAAAAACCATTATTATTGAGCAAATCAGTCATTGAAATTGCTTGTTGCCCTGGTGGAATAAGTGTTTTAATATCACCAAGCTTTATCCCATCACTCGGCAGTGGTATCGGATTGGACGGCGATGACGGGTTATTTTCCTTCGTAAACACACTACCATCGGGCAGTTCAATATCTAAAAATTTGTCTGTATTTCTAGATCGAGTTACTCCACCATCAAACGTCAAATAAGGAGCTGAACCCTGTATTGTTTTTGTCGTTGTGGCAGACATTACTACAGACAAATCTGCAAATAACGGATAGCTACATGCCATTAAACAACATAACGGTAACATTGATTTAATAAATGTTTGACGACTTTTTAGTGGATTATCTAGCTGGATTTTATCTTTTTTGATTAACGTTATTTCCATTTTATTGCAAACTCGACATTTTCCTATTCTCATTACGCAATTTGTCCTTTTAAAAAAGAGGCGTTACTTGATTTTAACGTGATAAAGAGCAACCAAATATAAAAACAATAAATCTTGCCTATACCATTTTAGCATAAAAAAACCTTGTTAGATCAATTTTTATTCAATCTATTAATAAAAATAAATAACAACCATTACCCAATAATTAAATGAATAACAAGATATTATAAGGTGAATATTCCACATTTTATGACTGCTTAATCTTGCATGTACAAAACAAACATATTGTTCTAATCCTCAACAATCAAGATTAATACTTTTTTTATGTATTTTTTATTTTCTTGCGGATTGTTTTCAATACATTGGGGGGGTAGAATGCGCAGAAATAAAGCATCATTAAAGCAAATTTTGGAGTTTACTTAGTGAAAACATTAGTACGCAAAGTTTTGCCATGGCAGTTCATTGAACTCTTCACTCAATACCGCCAACGTTTAGCTTTATTACTTGGGCTATCTATTTTTTTTATTGCATTAATTATTTGTTGGCATTTATTAAAAGAAATTAATTTGAACGATTTAAAAAAATCGTTTCATCATCTTTCGACTAACGCAATTTTATTTTCTTGTTTATCTGCGATAGGTAGCTATCTGATGCTAATCTGTTACGAATGGTCTGCAGCTCGTTATGCAGGTGTTAAATTAAAACCCACAACGATTATTAGTGGTGGAATTTGTGCTTCGGCCATTGGTAATGCAATCGGACTATCAGCATTATCTGGCGGTGCAGTGCGGTGCAGGCTTTATTTTAAACAAGGTTTAACTACCATTGATGTGGCTAGGATGTCATTTTTTGTGACATTATCATTAGGATTTTCATTACCATTATTTGCAGCAATCGCCGCTCTTATTCACACTCATCAAACCATGTTAGCTCTCCATATGACCAAAAATAGCATATGGTTAACAGCCGGCACTGTATTTAGCATCTATGCCTTATTACTCGTTTTTTTATATTGCCATCAATTGCCAGAAAAACCAAATAAAGACACCCAATTATTTAAATTATTTCGTTGGACAATCCGTTTACCTAACATACGCTTAGCGAGCTGTCAGCTTGTTATCACGCTATTTGATGCCATTTTCGCCGGTGCTATCCTTTATTTTTTATTGCCAGTGCAACCCAATTTTTTCACTTTTATTATGATTTATATCCTCGCATTAGTTGCGGGCGTATTAAGCCATGTACCTGGCGGTGTGGGGGTATTTGAAGCCATTATGCTAGCGGCATTATCTTCAGAAATTGGTACTGCATCATTAACCGTTGCACTGGTTATTTATCGTATTATTTATATATTAATCCCCCTCATTCCTGCCACTATTTTATTGCTTGCAAACGAGGGAAAAAACTTTTTATCTGCGCCACAAGCTAAACAAACAGAAACAGGCATTGCAGCTAGTGTCATGGCTGTGACAGTATTTTTTGCTGGTGTTGTAATGATGTTTTCAAGTGTCTTACCTGGTTTTAACCGAAAATTAGTTGCCTCGCTCATTCCCGAAAAAGTAATCAATATTGCACATCTAAGTACCAGCTTAATTGGTATTTTATTTTTATTACTTGCAATGGGACTTCGCCGACGATTATTCTCAGCGTGGGGCGTATCAGTCATATTATTACTGATTGGCAGTATGCTTTCATTACTACGAGGATTACACTGGATAGAAGCCGGTGTACTATTATTTGTTGCCATTTTATTAATCCATTTTAAGCACGCCTTTTATCGAAAAAGTCGCTTAATTGTCATTCCATTTTCGTTTAATTTCTTTGCTATTTGTTTTTGCATGATAGCCCTTTTTGTTTGGGTAATATTATTCATCTATCAAGATGTACCTTATAGCCACTCATTATGGTGGCAATTTGAGTTAGATAGCAAAGTTCCTCGTGCATTGCGAGCAGCGTTAGGGAGCTTTATTTTATTAAGTTGTGTAATGTTATTTTGGATTTTTCGTCCTGCATTGCCCATTTTACTCACACCAACTAATGAACAACTTAGCAAGGCTCGAAAAATTATTTTAGGCTCAAAACAGCCTGAAGGTGGGCTTGCCATGAGTGGGGATAAATCATTACTTTTCAATGCTAACGAAACCGCATTTATTATGTACGCAAGACGTGGACGAAGCATGGTCGCCCTTTATGATCCAATAGGGGATAACGCCGAAAAAGCCGATTTGATTTGGTCGTTTCGTGATTTATGTGACGAACATCACCTGCGCCCAGTGTTTTATCAAGTCAAAGCAGCCAATCTGCCTTTCTATATGGATATTGGTTTGCGCACAGTTAAACTTGGCGAAGAGGCATTAGTTAACTTAAAAATATTTGATTTAACATCAAAAAATTATAAAGATCTTCGCTATACATGGAATCGTGGTCAACGCGATGGTCTTTCTTTAAAATTCTACCCACCAGGAACCGCACCACTTGATGAGCTAAAAGCGGTATCTGATGCTTGGCTTAAAAATAAAAATTCAAAAGAAAAAAGATTTTCGTTAGGTGCTTTTTCTAAACAGTATTTAGATAATTTTACAATCGCAGCTATTGAATATGAAGGACGAATTATTGCTTTTGTTAATCTGTTAGAAACAGATCAAAACTATTCAGCCAGTATCGACTTAATGCGCGTTGTGCAAGATATCCCCAAATTAACAATGGAATTTTTAATGGTCGGTTTGATTTTACACTATCAAGAAAAAGGCTTTAAATACTTTAGTTTAGGGATGGTACCACTTGCAGGTATGCAACGTCGTCGTGGCGCACCGATGATTCAAAGACTTGGAGCATTAGTGTTTCGTCGCGGTGGGCGTTTTTATAATTTCCAAGGATTACGCCGTTTTAAAGAGAAGTTTGCAACACATTGGGAACCCCGTTATATGGCCGTTCCTGCAGGACTTGATCCTTTAGTTGCGATCATTGACACAACCATGCTTATTTCAGGTGGAATAACTGGGCTTAAGAAAAGTAAGAAACCATAATATGAAAAAACTGTTACGCTATATTTTATTGCTAATAATCCTAATACTCATAACATTACTCGCCTTTCTTGGGGGGCATTGGATAAAAAATCAAAGCAGTGCATCAGTAAAAACGATAACAATTAGCAATGATTTTTCGATCATATCAGCAACGCCTAAACAAACAGCCGAAGCCGCAGCGATTATTATTGCGACCAATGAAAATCATTTTACAGAACAAAAACTGTTAGAATTATCTAAAAAAATGGGAGCAAAGCTGGTTCAATTTGAACTAAAACCACAAGCAAGTTGTGCCGAACAACAAAACCGATTTAACCAAGCGGTAAAAATATTAGACGAGTCTGATTTTGCTGTTGCTGGAATGCGTGAGGGTGCTACTTTTGCTTATCGATGGTTGGCCGAACAACAAAGTGACGATGCAAAAGCATTATCAATAGAATTTACTTTAGACCATAAAGACTGCAATGCTCCACTACCAACCCAAGCAAACCATGGAACATGGCAAGTAATTTGGAACAACCCACCAGAAGAAGAGGTGGCAGTCTTTCCGCGGGAACAAAAAAAAATCGCTGTCACTACATCAATTGGCGAATATCAAGCATCACCAGTTGAATTATTAAGCCTGCATCTTGCATCAGTTCTATTTGGAAAACATGAGCAGCTGCCTGTTATTGAATTACCAGCAACCATCAAAGAAGTTCATCCAAATACTGTGACGCTTTATTATTCGGGAGATGGTGGTTGGCGTGATTTAGATAAAGTATCGGCCGAATACATGGCTTCGCACGGTTATTCTGTTGTGGGTGTTGATGCATTAAAATTATTTTGGCAACACCGTTCGGTTGAGCGTAGTGCCAAAGATCTGGCTTACTTAATGCAACAATATCGTGAAAAATGGGGAACAACCCATTTTGTACTTACAGGATATTCATTTGGAGGTGACATTTTACCGTCACTTTATAACCGTTTACCAATGGCAGATCAAAATAGCATCCAAGCCATTGTTATGATCGCCTTTTCAAAAGATGCTAATTTTGAAATCGAAATCAGTGGTTGGCTTGGTCAATCAGGTAATGAAATGAAAACGGGTCCAGAAATCAGCAAAATCCCAGCAGGTAAACTATTTTGCATTTATGGTGAAGAAGAAAAAGACGAAACAGGATGTTTACAGCCTGAAATGAAAGGTGAAGCATTCAAATTACCCGGTGGACACCATTTTGATGAAAATTACCAACACCTTGGGCAAATTATTATGGATGCAATCGACAAAAGGACGCAATAACTTAATTAACCATCTCAAATATAAAAACTGTTTTCAATCCCCAAGGCACTCATGTGCCTTGGGGATTTTTATAAGTATTAAAATTAATGTCTTTTTATGCGAATTTTACCTTCTGACAATAATACACCACAAAGCGTAAATAATGTGCCCATAGCAGCAATCCAAGTAAAAGGTTCATTCAAAATAACTACAGCTGCAATAATGGTAAGAATAGGCACTAAATATAAATAAATACTAATTTTAACTGCACCTACTAATTTAACAGCATAATTCCAAGAAGCAAAACAAATTGCCGAAGCGCCAATACCCAAAAATAATATATTGAGCAAGTTAACAGGAGAAGTAAAACGAGATAAATTCCATTCAAAATCCAGAAAAGACAACACGGGAAACATCAACATCAAACCATAAAAAAAGAATCGTCTTGTTAACAAAATCGTATTGTAACCATAATTACTACTTTTTTTTGTTAAAATCGAATAGCACGCCCAAAATAGACAAGCTAACATAGTGAGCAAATCGCCAAGCGGATTGAGCGAAAGTACAAACTGCCCATTAAAACTAATTAAGCCAACACCAACAACGGCAAATAAACAACCAATATAAAAACGCTTAGGCGGTGTTTCGACCTTTAAAAAAAATATCGATAATATTGCAGTAAATATTGGCGCTAAAGTGGTAATGATTCCAGCATTAGATGCCGTTGTATAGGTTAATGCAATATTCTCACACAAAAAGTAACAAGTGACACCACAAAGCCCTGCGCACAAAAACATAAACTCTTGCTTAACACCCTGCCAAGCAAAAAACCGTGGTGATAAAACCCAAAGAACAACATAACCCAAACTAAATCGGAAAAATAAAATTTCAATTGGCTTAAAATCAATTAATAAAATTTTAGTCGCAATAAAGGTTGTTCCCCAAATAAACACTGTCATCAGTGCAATAAGGTGCCCTTGTGTTCTTTTTGAAAATAACATGAAAGCTCCCTAAGCTCACATAAATAAAATCATCACCAAAGCACCCAGTGTTGCTTGGTATTTATTTTTAGAATTAGCCACTCAACATAAAAAGAAAATATTATGGAAGGAATTGATAACAAAAAATAACGCTAATAATTAAAATAGATATTATATTCCTGTTTAACTAAGTGCAAATTATTTTAACTAAACACAAGGCAAAAAAAATCCACTCGAATATTCGAGTGGAGGGCAAAAAATGAAAAACATAATCTGTTAATATAGACAAGCTAAACGACAAAAAGTTCAATTTAATTTCACTTATTTTTTAATTTTTAACAAAAATTAAATTAACATTATGATTTTTAACAAATAATTTTTTCATTTTTTTTCAAATTTAAAAAAATTATCAATATAATAAACTTTATCTATTAATTTTAATCAAAATACTAAATACCATTACCCAATCGATACCACTAATCAAATTATTACAAACTTTATTTTTGTCTTATAAACATACTTTCTTAAAACTTATTAGCAAACATAACGTTTACTAATTTTGATTGAATTGCAATTCTAAAAATAATAGAGATATACTGTCATAAAATGATGTAATTAAAATTGTGTAGGAGAGTATATGAAAAAGAACGTCATTTTATTCAGTAATATTCCTGCTGACCAACAAGCAAGATTAGAACAAGCTTTCAATTTAACCGTATTGAACAACAACACAGACTTTAATTCAACAACTTATACTAATGCATTAGCTAAAGCTGACGGCATAATTGGCAACCTTCCTACTCGTGTTGATGATAACTTTTTAGCAAAAACGCCAAATCTAAAAGCAGCTGCCACTATTTCTGTTGGTTTTGATAACTACGACCTTCATGCCTTAAAAAAACGTGGCATCCGATTAATGAATACACCAAAAGTGTTAACTGAAAGCACTGCTGATCTGATATTTACACTACTTATGGCAACGGCCCGCCGAACCGTTGAATTATCTAATCTAATTCATAATGGCAAATGGGAAAAAGGGATCACTCCTGAATATTATGGAACTGATATTTATGGTAAAACCATAGGTATTTTAGGAATGGGACGAATCGGTCAAGCCATTGCCAAACGGGCTTATCGTGGTTTTGATATGAATATTGTCTATTATAACCGTTCCGCCCATACCGAAATTGAACAAGCCTATAATGCTAAACGTCTTGCACTTGACAACGTATTAAAACAAGCCGATTTTGTTGTTATCATCCTACCTTTAACTGAAGAAACAACAAAACTAATCACAAAAGAAAAACTTGCCTTAATGAAACCATCAGCAATACTCATTAACGGCGCACGCGGTAAAATTATTGATCAGCAAGCGCTATTTGAAGCACTAAAAAATAAAACTATCAAAGCAGCAGGCTTAGACGTATTTGAAATAGAACCACTTCCGACTAACTCACCATTATTACAGCTTGATAACGTATTATTATCACCTCATGTAGGATCAGCAACAGTAGAAACGCGTTACGCAATGGCAAAATGTGCTGTTGACAATATCATTACAGCATTAAAAGACGAAAAACCAACCGAAAACTGGGTCAATCCCGAAGTCGGCTAACTTGTATTCATCCTTGAATTCACCTATAATGCCCTGATATTGTACTTAGTTACAATTCACAATTGGGGCTGATTCTGGATTCGACGGGATTTGCGAAACCCAAGGTGCATGCCGAGGTGCGGTAGGCCTCGTAAATAAACCGCAAAAAAATAGTCGCAAACGACGAAAACTACGCACTAGCAGCTTAATAACCTGTATAGAGCCTTCTCTCCCTAGCCTCCGCTCGTAGGACGGGGATCAAGAGGAGTCAAACCCAAACGAGATCGTGTGGAAGCCTTGCTTGGGGCGGAAGCATTAAATTTAATCAAGCTAGTTTATCAGTGGCGTGTTTGTTCGCAGCGGGTAGATGAAACTCAAAAACAAACTACGCATGTAGTACCAAGGATGTAGAGATTTCGGACGCGGGTTCAACTCCCGCCAGCTCCACCACTATACTGTTCATTGAAATTCACCAACCATCATTAATTCACTATAATCCAAAATGTTTTATAGTGTTTTTATGTCAATAACTATTATGTTAATTCAGTGACAATCAATGGTTTTAGTTATATAATTAGTTATACGCTAAAAACACAACATCAACGTATAACTACACCACTCACAGATACTAAAATCAGAACAGCCAAGCCGTTAGAAAAAGATTACACTTTATCTGATGGAAGTGGTTTGTATTTACTCGTTAAGTCAATAGGTACAAAGATTTGGCGCTTTAATTATTACCATCCCACATCTAAAGTAAGAACTCTTGTGAGTTTTGGATCATACCCTGAGATTAGTTTAGCAGATGCTAGGCTAAAAAGAGATGAAGCAAGACAACTTCTTGCAAAAGGAATAGATCCTCAACAATATAAAAAAGATCAACTAAAACTACTTAGAGATGAACAGAATAATACTTTTGAAAAAGTTGCTACTGATTTGGTTTAAATTAAAATCTTCATCTAATTTAAAAGCTGATACATTAAAAGATATTTGGCGTTCTTTAGAATTACATGTACTACCTTATATAGGTAGTATTGCTATCACTGAAATTAAAGCAAGAGACTTTATAAATGCTCTTGAACCAATTAAACTGCTCCTCGCCAAAAAAGTGGACAAAAGTCGCCTCTATGATATAAACAAAAATCATAGGAGACAAATATCATGGTCAAAAAATTTAGTATCGAATTCAA
>NZ_WTEW01000174.1:0-208 GCF_009795865.1 Gilliamella sp. Pas-s27 | reverse complement strand
ATTTTATCGGGGTTATGGGTGTGCACTGGATACACCTGTTTTAGATAATTGCCATCAAGGGGATCTACCGGTTTAGTATTTCGCAGCTCTTGCTCACGCCGAGCTATCATCTGTTTAAAAGGAGGTAAATATTGTTGCTTTGTGGTAATGGTCACATCATGATTGCTTTTATAATCAAAGTTCCCCTTTTTTTTGACTTTAAATTCAG
>NZ_WTEW01000173.1:0-213 GCF_009795865.1 Gilliamella sp. Pas-s27 | reverse complement strand
TGATTTTGGCTGTTTGATTCATTTCTGACTCTCCTTTTTGTGTTATAAAATAACTTGAATGTCAGATTAAGTAAAGACTATTACACTTTACGGCTAATCATGGTATCGCCCTCCCAATGTCCTCGCGCTTTCCGGCTTTCTACATAACTTGGAAGTTGTTTAATTGACCGTTTATATCGACGGTCTCCTTCTTTAATGTTCGGCGCCTTGCAA
>NZ_WTEW01000172.1:0-218 GCF_009795865.1 Gilliamella sp. Pas-s27 | reverse complement strand
CGTTCCTTTCTAATTTTTATATCGTTTTTTTCGCTACTACTTACAATATTTGGAGTATTTGTAAGTTTTTATGATATTAATATCATGCAGTTAAGGGGGATAGATATTTTATTTATTTTTTTGGGAATTATTTTTATTTTTATTAGCTTTGTTGTACTTCAAATTTTTCTAACAACTTTATTCATGCCAGAAGATTGCCCAATACGCTTAAATCGTAA
>NZ_WTEW01000171.1:0-218 GCF_009795865.1 Gilliamella sp. Pas-s27 | reverse complement strand
TACATTAAAATTAAACACATCATTAGGCTTACTGATAAAACTTAAATGCTTAATTTGATGCTCTTTACCCGCAAGATAAAAAGCAGATTCATCATTAAAATAAAATTCGGCTTTATCTTGTCCAATAGTACCTGTATAAATACGAAAAATAGCATGACTCATAGCGGGAATTAAGACTAACGATAGTAATATATATTTTATCTGCTTCATTTTTATTA
>NZ_WTEW01000033.1:0-20801 GCF_009795865.1 Gilliamella sp. Pas-s27 | reverse complement strand
AGCGTATTACGAAAGATACAGCAGAAAACAATGAAAATGATTTAAATAAAATAGTATAGATTTAAACTTATCTAATAATAGTAATAGTAATTAGGCAAGCAATTCTATATAACCCTTGCAAACAAAGGCTTTAAAGCCATTTTATGGATACACGCCATTATCGAACCAAATGTATCCGGATTTGTACCCGATTTTCCGCTTGATTTGAGGTAATTTCAGTTGAGTAGTGAAACAAGCTGAAAGGCTTATTTGAAAAGGCTTTAGGCATAAAAAAACCTGCTAGAAGCAGGTCTTAGAATTTGGTGATTGGTGCCCGGACGCGGAATCGAACCACGGACACGGGGATTTTCAATCCCCTGCTCTACCGACTGAGCTATCCGGGCAACAATGGATGCACATTAAACACGATTTACGATTATCAGTCAATCCCTTTTGTAAGATATTTTTAAAAACATGTATTGTTTGGTTGAAAATTAGCTAATCATCTTCATATTAATAGCAAGTTTTTACTAATCTGTTTTTATGCTTATAGGAATTGTTGTATGCGATTTATTGGTTTTATTATCTTTTTTGTTTACGTTTATTTTGAGATCAGTTTTTTTATAGTAGTTGCAAATTCAATCGGTGTTTTTCTTTCTTTAGTTTGTATTATTGCAACATCAATTCTTGGTTTTTCATTAGTTAAAACTCAGGGGGTAAAGAATTTTAGTATTATGAAGCAAAAGATAGCTAATAATCAAAATCCTAAAGATGAAATCATTAAAAGTGTCGCCTTGCTTTTTTCCGGTTTTTTACTACTTATTCCAGGGTTTTTGACCGATATTTTAGGTGCTGTGCTATTAATTCCTAATGTTCAAGAGCATATTGTGAGGTTTCTTGTTCGAAAAATGCCAATTAAATCAAGATTTGTATCATCACAAACATTTGACCAGAATAATGATATTATTGAAGGTGAGTTTAAACACAAAGATGACGAATAATCAATCAATTAAACTTTTTTTTATTTTATCCTCTTGAAGATTTTAAAATAACCCCCATGTAAAGTAAACTATATTATAAAATCGTAATTTTATGATTTATTTTTAATAATTATCTATTTAAAAATTAGTGCTAGGAGATAACTAATGAAAATTCGTCCATTGCATGATCGTGTGATCATTAAACGCAAAGAAGTAGAATCAAAATCAGCTGGCGGTATTGTGTTAACTGGTTCGGCTGCAGGTAAATCAACTCGTGGTGAAGTTTTAGCTGTAGGTAATGGTCGCATTTTAGAAAATGGCCAAGTTCAACCATTAGATGTTAAAGTTGGTGATATCGTGATTTTTAATGAAGGATATGGCGTTAAAACAGAAAAAATCGATAATGAAGAAGTGCTTATCTTATCAGAAAGCGATATTTTAGCCATTGTTCAAGCATAATTAGTAAATAGTTTAACTTATATACAGAATTTAGGAGAAAGACGAAAATGGCAGCTAAAGATGTAAAATTTGGTAATGACGCTCGTGTTAAAATGCTTCAAGGCGTTAATGTGTTAGCTGATGCAGTTAAAGTGACTTTAGGTCCAAAAGGTCGTAATGTAGTATTAGATAAATCATTTGGTGCACCAACCATTACTAAAGATGGTGTTTCTGTTGCTCGTGAAATCGAATTAGAAGATAAATTCGAAAACATGGGTGCACAAATGGTTAAAGAAGTTGCATCTAAAGCAAATGATGCAGCAGGTGACGGTACAACTACTGCAACAGTACTTGCTCAAGCAATTGTTAACGAAGGTTTGAAAGCGGTTGCTGCTGGTATGAATCCAATGGATTTAAAGCGTGGTATTGATAAAGCAGTTATTGCTGCTGTTGAAGAGCTTAAAAAATTATCTTCTCCTTGCGCTGATTCTAAAGCTATCGCTCAAGTAGGTACTATTTCAGCTAACTCTGATGAAACAGTTGGTACTTTAATCGCTCAAGCAATGGAAAAAGTGGGTAAAGAAGGTGTTATCACTGTTGAAGATGGTACTGGTTTACAAGATGAACTTGATGTTGTTGAAGGTATGCAATTTGACCGTGGTTACTTATCTCCATATTTCATTAATAAACCAGAAACAGCAACAGTAGAATTAGATAATCCATATATTTTATTAGCTGATAAGAAAGTATCTAATATTCGTGAATTATTACCTGTGTTAGAAGCCGTTGCTAAAGCAGGCAAATCATTATTAATTATTGCTGAAGATGTTGAAGGTGAAGCGTTAGCAACATTAGTAGTTAACACTATGCGTGGTATCGTTAAAGTTGCTGCGGTTAAAGCACCTGGTTTTGGTGATCGTCGTAAAGCAATGTTACAAGATATTGCAATTTTAACTGCGGGTACTGTGATTTCAGAAGAAATTGGTTTAGAGCTTGAAAAAACAACACTTGAAGATTTAGGTCAAGCAAAACGAGTTGTTATCAATAAAGACAATACGACTATCATTGACGGTGTTGGTGAAGAGTCTTTAATTTCTGCTCGTGTTGAACAAATTCGTAAACAAATTGAAGAGTCAACTTCTGATTACGATAAAGAAAAACTTCAAGAACGCGTTGCTAAACTTGCTGGTGGTGTTGCTGTTATTAAAGTTGGTGCGGCAACTGAAGTTGAAATGAAAGAGAAAAAAGCACGCGTTGAAGATGCGTTACACGCAACTCGTGCAGCGGTTGAAGAAGGTGTTGTTGCTGGTGGTGGTGTTGCTTTAGTTCGTGCAGCATCAGCAATTTTAGACCTTAAGGGCGCTAACGAAGATCAGAACGTAGGTATTAAAGTTGCACTACGTGCTATGGAAGCTCCATTACGTCAAATCGTTACTAACTGTGGTGAAGAAGCGTCAGTTGTAGTTAACGCAGTTAAAGGCGGTAAAGGTAACTATGGTTATAATGCTGCTACTGAAGAATATGGCGATATGATTGCAATGGGTATTTTAGATCCAACTAAAGTAACTCGTAGCGCATTACAATATGCTGCGTCTGTTGCTGGTCTTATGATTACAACTGAATGTATGGTAACTGACCTACCTAAAGATGATAAAGCTGATTTAGGTGCTGCTGGTGGTATGGGCGGCATGGGTGGTATGGGCGGAATGATGTAATTCTACCGTTAATACAACAGATACATTTCAATATAAACCACTCGTTATGCGAGTGGTTTTTTTATAAATTCCTTTCTTTTATTTTGTATCTATTTGTTATTTTCAAGTATTAATGGCTGTTTTTACTTGAAAAAATAAAATGTTAAATAGATAATAAAATTATGAAAAAAGTAACTTATTTTTGGGTAAAAGTAAATTACTCTTACAAACCTTATCCCTTTTATTGAAAAATAGGATTAAAAATCGGTAACTAGTAAATATAGAAATAATAAGGAAAGAAATAATGAGTGTATCTTCAAGAAAAAAAGTAGCTAGTATAGAACAAAATGATTACGCGGTTAGACAACGACAAAAAACTGCTAAAGTAGAAAGTCCACTAGATAACATTAAAGAAAATACCTTTTTTAAAGTGATTTTTTCAGATAGTCTTTCACTTGAGCAAAAAGTAGAAGAAGTCACTCATATTTTAGAATTCACGGATAATAAAGAAGCTGATCGTGCTAAAATTCAGGAATTTGATACCTTTAAAGAATATTTGCAATCCATTTCAGAAGAGATGTCTAAGCAACGTATCGAAATGACCGATACCGAAGTGTTTGCTGAGTTACAAAGAGTTTATGCGGATTTTAATAATGATCTTAATGACTTTATTGAAAAAATCAAACCTCTTACCGAACTTACCGATGCACTGTATAACTTACGCCAAAATGGTGAAACTCGCAATGCTTTAGCTCAAATCAAAGCCGATCAAGAATGGGATGAAGAAAAAGCGGCACAAAAAATCAATGTTCAAAGCGAAATTACCAATATAGAAAAACAAATATCTGACTCACAAAAAGAAATAGTGTTATTGCAGCAGGATAAAAAATTCTTTGGTCTTGGACAAATTAAAGCGGCATCAAAAGAAAAAATTGATATTAATGAAGAAAAAATAGCCAAGTTAAGAGATCAAATACAAAATAAACATAAAGAGTTAAATGATATCCAAACAGAAATTACTCAGCGCCATGAGCAACGTACCGAATCAATGGATGTTGAAAAATTAAAAGAGTTACTGAATTTAACCTCAGAACAGCATACATTGCGTCAGGCCGATATGGTTGAATCAGCGTTAAAATTTGTTAATCAAGGTAAAGAGCGTTTTGGTGCGATTCGTAATCACCTTGAGAAAATGGTTAAACAAATTGAAGGACTTAGCGACAATAATGGCAATATGATACAAATTTATGCCATTATGAATGAAGCCACTAAAAAAGTTGAAAAAGTACATCGGGAACGTAGAGAGGAACTTGAAAATAAAGATGTTGGCGATAATCTATTAGAGTCAATGAAGCTTGATGAAGCAAGACGTAATTTAGATGAACATATTGACACAGTGTCAACTGCAACAGTTGATACCATGCAAACTTATGGTGAATTAACAACTGAAGCCATCAAAATTCGCAATATGCAAGCAGCAACCAAAAAACAAGTTGAAAGCGCAAGAGCAATGCATTCACGAGGTATTGCATCTGTAGCCTCTCAACTTAGTGTTGTGGTAACAGCTGTTAATTCCGCTGCAATTAATGAAGCACAATCAATGGCGAGTAATACTTTAGCCGAAATGACACGAGTCACAAACGATATTGCAAAAAATGAAGCAATACGAATTGCAACTGGGCGTGATGAAATTAATAATGATTTAGAAGCTATGTTACAAAACTTAGCAGAATTTGGTGATACCCAAAGAGAGGCGACTGAAATTACTCGCTCAGCACTAGAAACAATGCGTGCGAATTTAGATGAAATTGAAAAAATGTCTAAAGACGTTCAAAACGATACGCGTGAATTTATTGCGGTGACAGGTGATGTTTTATCAGAAAAATCTGAAACCAAAAATGGAAGCACTAGTGGCACAACGTCCCCCTTTAAACTGTAATAAAGGAATGCATAATGTTATTAGTTAGAGGGCGTGAATATTTAGCGCAGTATCCTAATTTTACTTTAGTTGGCAGGGAGCATGATTTAGAACGAATATCGTCTATTCTTATTCGAAAATCATCCAACTCACTTTTATTAACAGGACCTGCAGGGGTAGGTGTTTCAATGCTTACCCTTGGTTTACAAGCTATTAAAAGTAGCCCCGATACACCGTTTGATTTGATTGTAAAAAAGCTATTTTGGTTGAATTGTGATGCACTATTTTCGAGTGGTGACAGCGCTAAGATTAATAATGAGTTTCAAAGTATCTTAAAAAAGTTAAAGCAAACGCCTGAATCTGTGCTAATTATTACCGATACGGCTAATTTTTTAGAGGGAGCACATAATACAGGTAATGCTCATTTTATCAATGCGTTAAATAACGCCGATAAATCAAGTAATTTTCAAGTTATTTTAGAAGTGCGAGACGATAAGCTTAGTAGTGTATTAAAAGCTAGTACCAAAATGCCAGAACTTTACACACTTTACGATGTTAAAGAACCGGTGGGAGATGATTTGAAAGCGATTGTCTCAGTGGTAGCAAAAGACCTTTCTGAACATCATAAAATTCAAATTACTGAAGATGCTATTGATGAAGCTATACACTTAACCAGTAAGTATCGTGATAGTTTAGGTTTGGGAGGAGCACAACCTCAAAGAGCAATTTCATTGCTAGATCGCGCACTGGCTAGTTACCGACAACTTACGCATAAACAGCATCCTAAAATTGTTGAATTAATGGATAAGATTGCAAAAAGTACTAATGAAGTGGAACAACAAGATTTGCAACAACAACTTGAGCAATGGCAAAAAGATTGGCAAGAATTAAAGTCAGAAATTAATAAAACTTATCAATATCAACGTGATGCTGAAACATTACGTTTCCAATTGCAAGATGAAATCACTCAATTGCAAGAAGAAGAGGATAACAGCAATAATTCACAACCAACTACCATAAAGACATTTGCTCAATTTACTGCTGGTGGATTTGATTCGCCAGCAGTGGCTAAATTAAAAGAAAAGATTCGACAAATCGATACAGAAATTGCTCAGAATAACAATCAACATCAAAAATTGGTGATGTTAGCCAATAAAGATTTGAGGCTTAATCGTCAAGAGGTGATTACTGAATTTAGTAAAGTTTCAGGAATTCCTGCAAATAAACTCGATGAAAATGAAGTTGAAAATTTGATTAATTTGGAAGCAAATTTATTATCACGAATCTTTGGTCAAGATAGTATTGTTAAACATGTTGCTAATTCAGTAAAAGTTGCTAAAGTCGATGAACTAGAAGAATCAGGTCCTGCGATGTCCTACTTGTTTTTAGGGCCATCAGGGGTGGGTAAAACCGAAATGGCTAAAGCATTAGCGAAGTATGTCTATGGTGATGAAAAGTCATTAGTTCGTTTTGATATGTCTGAATACATGGAAAAACACGCTGTCGCTAAATTGATTGGTGCACCACCAGGATATGAAGGATTTGAAGCTGGCGGTATATTAACTAACTCAGTTAGAGCAAAACCCGTTGGTATCTATCTATTTGATGAGATAGAAAAGGCTCATCCTGATGTATTTAATATCTTTTTGCAGATTTTGTCAGATGGTCGGTTAACCGATAATGTTGGTCGAACAGTCGATTTTTCGGATATTATGATTATTATGACTTCAAATATCGGACAACCTTACTATTTAGATCCTAACCTTACAGATGAAGAAGCTCGTGGATTGGCGACAAATGAACTCAATAATACTTATCGTTCGGAATTACTTAATCGGTTTAATGGTCGTGAAAATATTCTCCATTTTAAACGTTTGCCTATGGAAGTAATTGAGCAGATTATTTGTCGCGAAATTAATAAGTTGAATCAAGCATATCAGCATCGAGGTTTTACTATAGAAATATCTGATTCTAGTATAAGTGCATTTTGCCATGATCATTACGATTTAATTCGTGGTGCTAGGGGATTACCTGGTTATATTAAAACGAATATTAGGCCATTTATCGTAAATCATATTTTACAAAACCCTAATGATAAAGGTATATTCAGTGCAGTTTATAATCAACAAACCCATAGCTTTGATATGACATTTTGTAAAATTTAAAAAAGTATGAAATAGATTTTTTTATAAACTGTTACCAATAAGGTAACAGTTTATTTCTAAATTAGTATGGTTTACTTTAATTTTATCTTTTAACTAGTTGAAAAATTATAATACTTTTTAAGATAAAAGGTGTCATTAGATAAAGAGAGAAAAAGGCTAATTAATTAGATGTTGATAAAGAGTGATTACACCGATCGAAATAAGCACTATCCCACCCAAAAACTCAGCCCGTTTACCAATTAAACAGCCCATTTTTTTCCCTAGCAATAATCCAATCGTCACCATAATACACGTTGCTATCCCAATCATTCCTGCTGCAAAATAAATATTAACACTTGCTAATGCTAACCCTACGCCGACAGCAAATGCGTCGATACTGGTTGATATTGCCGTAAAAATTAACATCAAAAACGATTTTTTAGATGATATACTTTTATCATCTTGGCAATCATCTGGCTTTTTAAAGCTGTTATAGATCATGTTAGTACCTAAAAATAGCATAACAGCAAAAACAACCCAATGATCCCATTGCTCAACATATTGAAGTGCGATATAACCAACTAGCCAACCAAGTAATGGCGTAATAGCCTCGACAATACCAAATAAGATACCAACTTTTAAAGCACCTAAAAACGGCATTGATTTAAGTGATATTCCCCGACATACAGCGACAGCAAAGGCATCGGTTGACATAGCCAGTGCCAGTAATAAAATAGCAAAAAAACTCATGACATATACTCTTGCTTTAAATTATTGTGATTATTTATTTTTTATTATAGAAAATAAATAATTTGCGATTTTTATATCGCCTTTATTTTGATAAAGTTCAGCTGTTTTTTTTACATTTTCTCGACGGTTTGCATCGTATTGAAAAAGTTGCTTAAACATCAAATCAGCTGTTTTTCGATCATTGTTTTGGATTGCACAATAGCCATACTGTTCATAAGCATCGGCTTTCCAACGGTGGCGATCTAAATCAAGACTTTGTTGAAATTGTTTTTTAGCCTCTTGATAACGCTCTCGTCCGCATAAAAAAGATCCATAATGAACATGATATAATCCGTTACCTGGTTGCATTAGTGTAATGCGTTCGTAAATCATTTCGGCTTCGTTATATTCACCCACATGTTGATCAAACATAGCCATCGCCAACATGACTTGAGGATTGTTTGGTGAGTATTGCGCTGCTAATTTTAGATTATAATGTGCTGCTTTAACGTTTTCTTCTGATTCATTTGCTTTAGCAAGATAACCCAACCCAAGTCGCATTCTTGCTAAAGCGGCTTTTTCTGGGTCAAATTCATCACTATTTTTCATTTGACAGCCCGATAGTATGATTATCAAAAAACAGCTAAATATAATTAACAGTTTTTTCATTTATCCTTCCTTTTTTCTTTATACAAATGTAGTCTTATGTAGTTTGTTGGATAATGTTTTGTTTTTTATAAAGTGTTCTTTTTGTACGATCAACAACCTCACCAGCTAATTGACCGCATGCGGCATCGATATCATCTCCACGTGTTTTACGGACAATGACTGTAAATCCATATCCCATTAATGTTTTCATAAAACGATCAATACGAGTATTTGAACAACGTGAATAAGGTGCGCCAGGAAACGGGTTCCAAGGAATTAAATTAATTTTACTAGGTACATTTTTTAGAAATGTAGCAAGTTCATGAGCATGCTCAACGCTATCGTTAATTTGATTAAGTAGTACATATTCAATCGTTACCTTACCGTGATTTGCATTTGAAGTAGAAAGATAACGCAAAATAGAATCACGTAACATTGCCATGTTATATTTTTGATTTATTGGCATAATTTCACTACGAATCTTATCATTTGGTGCATGAAGTGAGATAGCTAATGCAACATCAATCATACCTGCCAATTTATCCAAAGCTGGAACAACACCAGATGTAGAAAGGGTTACTCGCCTTTTGGATAAACCATAGCCAAAATCATCTAACATAATTTCCATGGCGGGGGCAACATTAGATAGATTGAGTAATGGTTCACCCATTCCCATCATAACTACATTGGTAATAGGTCTATCGGCTAATTTTCCCGTTACACCAATCGCATTTGATGCACGCCATACTTGACCAATAATTTCAGAGACCGTTAAATTTCGATTAAACCCTTGTTGAGCTGTTGAGCAAAATTTACACTCTAATGCACAACCTACTTGTGACGAAACACACAACGTTGCTCGATCTCGCTCTGGTATATAAACAGACTCGATCATCTGGTTATTACCCACATCAAGAGCCCATTTTATTGTGCCGTCAGATGAACGTTGTTCTATGGCAATTTTTGGGGCTTTAATTTCTGTCAAAGTTTTTAATTGTTCTCGTAGTTTTTTGTTGATATCGGTCATTTGATCGAAATCATCTATTCCAAAGTGATAAATCCATTTCATCACTTGATCGGCTCTAAATGGTTTTTCGCCTAGTGAAATAAAAAATTCTCTTAATTGCTTGCGCGTAAAATTGAGTAAATTTATTTTTTCGTTACTTGGATTCATTGTTGTTAGGTTCATTGTGTTTGGAGAGTCTGAACAAGCAGACATGTTGGATGTACATGATGTTGACATAAGGCCTCGTTTTTACACATTATGGCTATTTCAATTTTTAGGGAAAAGATTATACTGGTTTTTACCTTATCTTGCTATTAAAGAATCGATGTAATATTTAAGATGAAAATAATACCAACAAAATTAAATATATTTTTTATTTTAATTCAGACAGTAACATTACTTTTCTATTCGAGTTTTACTATGGCACAAACAATTCCATTAAATAAACTAACCGGGCAATTTGATGAAAAAAAGGACAGTGATTTTGTTGCATTGGACTCGACCGAATTACTTGTTAATAAAAAAGGAATGTACCTGCAAAGAGAAGCAACTGAGCAGTTAATAAAGGCTTTTAAAGACTTTAGAAGTACGCATCCAAATATTCCTTTTATAGTGGTAAGTGCAACGCGTAATTACACTTACCAAAATGGAATTTGGCAACGAAAATGGGATACTTTATCAGCTAAATTCAACGATCCCCAAAAAATTGCCGAGGAAATTTTAAAATATTCATCAATGCCTGGTACATCAAGGCATCATTGGGGGACTGATGTTGATATTACTAGCGTTTCTTCGGAATATTTTAGAAATGATAAAAAAGGAATTATTCTTTATAAATGGCTTCAAGAGAATCTACCAAAATATGGTTTTTGCCAAGCATTTAATAGTGGTAGAAAAGGCGGATACCAACTTGAAGAATGGCACTGGTCATATCAGCCCATTGCTAGCCAATATATTACGCAATATAAAGCCATATTAGAGAGTGATCCAAACGCTATCATGAAAACATTAAACTTTATTGGTCACGATAAAATCAGACTAGAAAGCTTAGTTAAAGAGTATGTATTAACTGTTAATAACGATTGTTACTAACTCTTATTAAAGCTTTCTCCAATAAGGTAAACATATTGTTACAATAAGTCCTCCACCATCACGATTTGTTGCTTGAATAGTACCGTTATGCATAATAACGGTCTTTCTTGCTATCGCAAGTCCTAATCCATAACCTTTACCCAATTGAGGAGACTGAATACGGACAAATGGTTCAAAGATACTGGATAATTTATTTTCTTCAACACCAGGACCACGATCTTTAACTTCAATTTGTAAATATTTACCTGTTTCTTTTAACGAAACGTCTACAGCTTGTCCAGATGTTGAAAAACGAATAGCATTACGAATAATGTTTTCAACTGCACGCCGAATTTGCTCTGAATTCCCTTTAACAATAGAATGAGTTATCGGTGATAAATTGAAATGTACATCAATTAACTGATGATTAGCTTCATAATTAGCATCATTTATCACCACGCTAATTAAGTCTTTTAAATCAAAATACTCATCGGTACGATTATTCATTTCTGCACGAGAATAATTTAGAATCTCTCCAATCAACTGATCTAACCGTTCTGATTCTAATTCAATTCTAGCTAAAGCTGTATCAATATTTTGTTTATTCTGTTGAGCAAGTCCAATTGCTAACTGCAAACGAGCTAGTGGAGTTCTAAGTTCATGAGAAACGTCATGAAGAAGGGATTGACGATCAGAGAGCAAAATATTGAGTTGTTCAACCATCATATCAAAATCTTTACCAAGCTCACTTAATTCGTCGCGACGAGGTTTTAATTTATTGAACAATCTAACAGAAAGATCACCTTGGGATACTCTAAAAAAACCTTGCCTTAATAGTCTCATTGGTCTGGTTAAGTTCCAAGCTAAAAAAAGGCTAAAAACAAGGCCAACACATATTCCAAGTAATACAATTGTCATTGGCATATTGAATAATGCTTTTGTATCATGATTATCCTTATCCTCTTTAAATGAAACTGAATAAAGCGTTCCGTCTGGCGCTGCGGCCATGCGTTGATAAGCATATGTTGGAGTTTCTAATTCATCGTTCAGAATATTGACTTGCTCATTAAATGGGGAAACTAATTTTATTGACAGTAAAGTTTTTTCTCGCTCAGGTAAGTGTGCTATAAAATTAAGTGTTTCATCTTCACCTGCCACATGTAATAACTGAGCAATCATATCGACTTTTGTCGGCATATGATTGAGGAATCTTTGATTTTTATTTCCTACATAAATAGAAAATGCAATCCAAGTTAACTGGAAGGTAAGATAAAAAATAACCCCAAATATAATAAGTATTTTCCAAAATAATCGACGATTCATATCAAGCCTATTAGGTCATTAACGGATACGGTAACCGACAGCTCGAATAGTCTCTATCGCTACATCATTTTGTGCAATTTGGTGTAGTTTTTGACGAATATTACTAATGTGCACATCGACACTCCGATCGTAAAGCTCACGAGCTCTACCTAATCCGACTTCAGATAGCTCTTCTTTCGTAACGACTCGTTCGTTATGTTTTACAAGTAATACTAACAAATTAAACTCGGTTGACGTTAAGTCAATAACTTGTCCATTCCAAGTACATAATCGTTGTGGTAAATCTAATGTTAAACCGTTAAAATGGTATTTTTTATCATCGACCGTTTCTACTGCACGTTCATCAAATCGGCGTAGAACAGCACGTAGTCTTGCTAATAATTCACGAGGATAACATGGTTTAGGGATATAATCGTCAGCACCTAATTCTAATCCTAAAACGCGATCGATATTATCGCCTTTAGCCGTTAGCATAATAACAGGCATATTACATTGTTGACGTATACTTTTAAGAACATCAATTCCATTAATATCAGGTAACATTACATCTAAAATTGCAGCACGATATTTTCCTGATAATGCTTCATTAATGCCATCTTTACCCAAATAAACACTTTTGATGTTAAAACCTTCATTAGTCAAATATTCGCTAAGCATTTGTGATAATTCGACATCATCATCAATTAATAAAATATTTATCATAATTGCCACCATAATTTAATTTAGGTCTTTACATTATTGCAATAATAAAAAAAAGTCAGGTATTTTTACTAAAATATTACATATTTTAAACTATTCCTGATTATTTAATTTACTATCTAAGTATATAAGGAAGTTTAAGATTAATTTTATGTTTTAGTATATATTTCCAATTTTTTTAAAAAAATTGCCACTATCAGCTTATTTTATTTTACAAAAAATGCCATTCAGTCTTGAACAAAAATAAACTAAAAATCTATATCATTTGAAAAATAGTCTTACTATCTAGCACTATTATTAATAGTATGGAGATAAAAAATAAAACAACAAGTAGCATGAAATTTAATATTTACAAAATTTGATTACAATTTAGCGTATTTCATTTATCAAATTTTATATCCTTAACGCTTTTTATGTAATCAATCAGTGTGTTTTTTTAAAATTGTGCTGGACAATATCATTTTTTATGCGTAATATTTCGTCCTGATTCTATGGTGGCTATAGCTCAGTTGGTAGAGCCCTGGATTGTGATTCCAGTTGTCGTGGGTTCGAATCCCATTAGCCACCCCATTTAGTAGAGAAAAAAATCTAACGGCGAGTAGCGCAGCTTGGTAGCGCAACTGGTTTGGGACCAGTGGGTCGGAGGTTCGAATCCTCTCTCGCCGACCATTACCACCTTTCAAAACCTTTTTTAACATCATTAAAAAATACTAAGTTATAGTAATTCATCGAGACTAAAAGGGCGTGTTTAGACGCTATAAGATCGCTTTTTTGTATATTTTAAAAATAAAGAAACAAAAAATGATGTAGAAGAAAAGTTAAAAATGCTATTAATTGTAGGATTTACTATTAATAATGTTTACATCTTTGTCATATATCCATATGTGCTAAATTAACAACCATTTGAATTTTATGATTAAGTTATTTATTTGAGTTCTTTTCAAGTTTTTTATTCTTTTTCTTTCTTGTTTCTTTATTGCTCTTCTGTGTTTTTTATTATGTTCTTTATTATTTAATCGTTTTGTATTTTGTTCATCTTCACAATTATACATTTGATTATTTTGAATAATAATAATAAATAAAACAATACTGACAAAACCTAAACACAATAATAGGATGAGTGAAAATCCCGGGAGCTCATTTAATACCTCTTTAAAAAAAGGAATAAAACATCCGGCAAAACATATAAAATAGACAACTTTTTTACTGTTTGTGCCAACACGCACGAAGAAGTATTCCAACGAACAAAAGTGTTAGACACATATAACCTGTTATAAATAAGTCGGCTAATAACCTGATCATTTGAAAAATAAAATAGATAAAATAAATCAACATATTAATATAATAAATAAAATTATTAAGAAAAAGTATTTGGTACAGATGATGATTCTTTTTTTGTTTGTTATTGTCGTTGTTTTGTCTTTCAATATATAACACCACTTTATTATTTGCTCCTATCTAGAAATAATTCTTATCTTACTTGTTTTATGGTGATATTTTGTTTTAATAGATAAAAATATTGCTTTATATAACCTCTAATTATTGGAAATAAATTATGAAAAATGTTGGTTTTGTCGGTTGGCGTGGAATGGTGGGCTCTGTGCTTATGCAACGTATGGTTGAAGAGCGTGATTTTGATTATATTAATCCTGTTTTCTTTTCTACTTCTCAAGCGGGTCAAGCAGCCCCAACTTTGGGTGGAAAAACAGGTATATTACAAAGCGCAGATAATATTGATGCTTTAAAGGCATTAGATATTATTGTCACTTGCCAAGGTGGTGATTATACCTCAGAGATTTATACAAAATTACGCGCAACAGGTTGGCAGGGGTATTGGATTGATGCAGCTTCAACGTTACGAATGGAAGATGATGCAATTATTGTTCTTGATCCTGTAAACAAAACTAACATTTATACAGCTTTAGATAGCGGTATTAAAACTTTTGTAGGTGGTAACTGTACGGTTAGCTTGATGTTAATGTCATTAGGTGGGTTATTTGCTGAAAATCTTATTGATTGGGTTTCTGTTTCGACTTATCAAGCGGCATCTGGTGGTGGTGCTCGCCATATGCGTGAACTATTAACGCAAATGGGTATGTTAAATGCCGAAGTAGCAAAAGAGCTACAAGATCCGCATTCCTCTATTTTGGATATTGAGCGTAAAGTGACACAAAAAATGCGTGATGGTAGTTTACCTACTGATAATTTCGGTGTGCCATTAGCAGGAAGTTTAATTCCTTGGATCGATAAAGCACTAGATAATGGACAAAGTAAAGAAGAATGGAAAGGGCAAGCCGAAACCAATAAAATTTTGGGAACAAGTCAGATTATTCCTGTTGATGGACTTTGTGTTCGTATTGGAGCTTTGCGTTGTCATAGTCAATCGTTTACGATTAAATTGAAAAAAGATATTAGTGTGCCAGAAATTGAAAAGCTTCTTGCTGCGCACAATGATTGGGTAAAAGTCGTTCCTAATGATCGCGAAATTTCAATGCGAGAATTGACCCCTGCAGCGGTTACTGGTACATTAACTACACCTGTTGGGCGTTTACGTAAATTAAATATGGGTAAAGACTATTTGTCTGCTTTTACTGTAGGTGACCAACTGTTATGGGGCGCTGCAGAGCCACTGCGTAGAATGTTACGCATTTTAGCTTAATTTGTAGTAGCTCAAACTTAATTAAAAAAGCCCGAATTATCGGGCTTTTTTATAGTTTACATATGATAAGGTATACTAACTATAGATTATCTTCAAGTAGTGCCATTAGTAGCGAACCATTAAATAAAGCTTGTTGTACTAATGCAAATGCGCCAATTGCTGATTTATCATCTAGCTGTGAGCAAGTGATGGTAAGATTTTTACGTAGCCCCTCTAAACTTTGTGCATTTAGAGCACTATTTACTGCATTTAATAGAATTTCGGGCGATTTGATGATTTCACCTGCTAATACAATTCGTTGTGGGTTGAAAATATTAACCATAATGGCAACTGCTCTGCCAAGGTTTTCGCCAGCATCTTTGACGAGTTTTATCGCTAGTTCATCACCTTGGTTTGCATATTGACAGATATGATTGATATTGCATTGCTCGGCAGTAAGTCTTGAAATATAACCTTGTTCAATCATCTGTTTAGCACGGTGTTCAATGGCTTTATTAACGACACGATTTTCTAAGCAGCCGAAGTTACCGCAATGGCAACGTTCACCTAATGCATCAACTTGAATATGTCCCACTTCACAAGCACTTTGATTATGATTTGTCAGTAATTGCTGATTAACAATAACACCAGAGCCTACTCCCCGATGAACACGAATTAATATAGAATCATCAACATTTTGAGTTGATCCAAAGTAACTTTCAGCTAATGCTAAGCTTTGAATATCATTCCCAACAAAAATAGAAACATTAAATTGTTTTTGTAGTACGTCAGCTAAAGCCCATTCTTTTACTTGAATATGTGGTGTATAACGGACAATACCATTAACTGAATCAATTAAGCCTGGTAAAACAATGGATATTGCTACTAAAGATTTTATTTTTTTACTATTTTCTTGAATAAAACCTTCAATTAATGCAATTAAGTAGTCTTGTACCTGTTGTTCAGTAAAGTTAGTAAGCGGGTATCTTTTTGATACCAAACATTTTGCCCCTAAATTAAATAGCTCAACTGTAATATGTGAACGGCTTAATTGTACTGCAATAGCTTGGTATTGCTTATATTTTGCTTCAATAGAGACTGCAGGTCGCCCCCCCGTTGATTGTTGTGCATCGACTTCTTTAATCAATTTCTTTTTAATCAGTTGACGGGTTATTTTGGTAATGCTTGCTGGCGCTAATTGACTGATTTCAGCTAATTGAATTCGAGAGAGTGGTGCTTGCTGAACAATCAAGCGATAAATCATTGCATAATTTAGTTGCTTGATTAATTCAGCATTACCCACTAAGTTCAGATAATTAAATGTCATATACTACTCAATATTTTTAACAATTATCTGATATTTTAGCGACTCATCTCTCCGTTAACAACTGTTTTAACGATCGAAAAATTACGATTAAAAATAACAAGATTTGCAATTTTTCCTTTACTAATACTACCAAGCTCTTTATCTACACCGATTGCTTTGGCAGGGTAAAGTGTTGCCATTCTTAACGCTTCGTCTAATGCAATACCAACATATTCAACTGCATTCTTTACGGCTTCAATCATGGTTAACGATGAACCACCCAATGTGCCATTTTCATCAACACAGCGACCATCTTTATAATAAATGGTTTTACCGGCAAATATACCTGACTCTAAATTAGAAGCGGCAAGTAACATCGCATCAGTAATTAAAATTAAGTGATCTTGTTTGATTTTATGACTATTGCGAATATTTGCCCAACTAACATGTTGACCATCAGCAATAATACCGACATAAACTTCTGGTTCATCATAAATTGCACCAACCACACCAGGCTCTCGCCCAGAAATATAAGGCATAGCATTAAATAAATGTGTTCCTAAACGAATACCATCATTAAACCCTCGACGGCAGTCATCATAATGACCATTGGAATGACCAACCGAAACGTGAATACCTGCGTTAACCAATTGCTTGATGAAATGGCTTTCAACTCTTTCTGGTGCTAAGGTAATGATTTTAATCACATCAGCATTTTCGCAAAGGAAATCAATCATTTTTTGTGACGGTTGTCGAATAATATTTTCATCATGAATTCCCTTTTTTTCAGGGCTGATATAAGGTCCTTCAAGATGCAAACCAAGAGCTTGATTAGGGTGCTTAGTTAAGTATTCACGCATCACGTTAACTGCCTTTATCATAAACTCATCAGTTGATGTAATTAATGTAGGCAAATAGCTAGTACAACCAGAAATAATATTTGTGGCTTGCATCGCCTCTAATGTTTCAACGCTCAGTGCATCAAGCGTTTCATTAAATTGTACACCACCACAACCATTAACTTGGATATCAATAAACCCAGGCGCAACAATGGCGCCTTGTAGATTTTCAATCTTGATATCTGTAGGTAATTCGTTTTGTTTACAGACTTTTGTAATTTTATCACCGTCAATAATAACAGCGTGGTTATCAAGGATTTCATAACCTGTATAAAAACGGCAATTTGTTAATGCATACATTGAATTATCCTTTATAAAACGGTCACTTTAAGATTATCAGCTTCCATTTGTTTAAAATATTTTAGTGTTTTCACTTTAAGATCATCAGTACTTGGTTCATCACAAACAATAATTGATGCAGGATGCATTTGTAGTGCAGTGACAGTCCAAAGGTGATTAATAGACCCTTCAACTCCAGCTTGTAATGCTAAACTTTTGTTATGACCACAAACTAATAAAATAACTTCCTGTGCATCCATTAAGGTTGCAACACCAATGGTTAACGCGTGTTTTGGTACTTGATTCACGTCATTATCAAAAAAGCGTGAATTAGCAATGCGTGTATCTTCAGTTAATGTCTTGATGCGTGTACGTGAACAAAGTGAAGATCCTGGTTCATTAAAAGCAATATGCCCATCTTGACCTACACCTCCAACAAAGATATTTATTTTACCGTAAGCTTTGATCTTTGCTTCATATTGACGGCACTCTTGATCAATATCTGGCGCATTACCATTTAATATATGGATATTGTTTTTATCAATATCAATATGATTGAAAAAATTTTCGTACATAAATGTGTGGTAGCTTTGCGGATGATTTTCTGGAATGCCAACATATTCATCCATATTAAAGGTTACAACATGCTTAAAGCTGACGTTACCAGCTTTATATTGTTTAATCAATTGTTGATACATAACTAATGGTGAACTACCTGTTGGTAGCCCCAATAAAAAAGGACGATCTGCAGTAGGCTTAAACTCATTAATTTTATTAACAATGCGTTGTGCAACCCAAGCACCGACTTCTTGTGCATTTTCTAAAGGAATAAGTCTCATGTGGTGTTACCTCTTATGATATAATTAAAAACTTTTTTCTTAAAATAAAATATGTTGGCTTTATTTTACTATATTAAACCAATTAATCAAAAAAAATAGTGATTTAAATCACAAAAAAAGAACTATTAATTTGCGAAGTAAAATAAATAATATAGAGTGAAATAATAAGACTTAATTATCATCGCTTAACGATGTAAAATTTCATTACTTTTTATTATAACCCCCTAATAACTATATGAGGTTAAACTTATGGGAATTTTAGCTTATATGCAACGTATCGGGCGTTCATTGATGGTGCCTGTAGCAGTTCTACCTGCTGCAGCAATACTACTGGGGATCGGGTATTGGATCGATCCTGATGGATGGGGGCAAAATAGTATTGTTGCTGCCTTTTTAATTAAATCGGGTGGGGCTATTATTGATAATATGCCAATTTTGTTTGCTATTGGTGTTGCTTATGGCATGTCTAAAGATAAAGATGGTGCTGCTGCACTTTCTGGTTTGGTTGGATTTTTAGTCGTAACCACCTTGCTTTCTCCAAACTCTATTGCATTATTTAATGGTATTGACACAAAAGCAGATGATTGGTTAAAGCATGTTCCAGCGGCATATGGTAAGATAAATAACCAATTTATTGGTATTCTTGTTGGTATTATTGCAGCCGAACTTTATAATCGCTTTAGTCAGGTTGAATTACATAAAGCGCTATCTTTCTTTAGTGGAAAAAGACTAGTACCTATTGTTGTCTCAGTTGTGATGCTGTTAGTTTCAGCTGTTTTATATTTTATTTGGCCAACGATTTATGATGCACTAGTTGCTTTTGGTAAATATATTAAAGAATTAGGATCAGTGGGGGCTGGCATTTATGGATTTTTTAACCGCTTACTTATTCCAGTTGGTTTACACCATGCTTTAAATTCTGTATTTTGGTTCGATGTGGCTGGAATTAACGATATTCCTAACTTCCTAGGCGGACAAAAATCAATTGAAGATGGTCTAGCAACAGTTGGAATCACTGGTCGCTACCAAGCTGGATTCTTCCCTGTCATGATGTTTGGTCTGCCTGGTGCAGCGCTAGCTATGTACCATACAGCTAAAAAAGGCAATAAAGATAAAACAGCTTCAATTATGTTAGCGGCTTCCTTTGCTGCATTCTTTACTGGTGTAACTGAACCACTTGAATTTGCTTTTATGTTTGTTGCACCTGTACTTTATGTTTTACATGCAGTTTTAGCAGGTATCTCACTTTATATTGCAGCTGCAATGCAATGGATAGCAGGATTTGGCTTTAGTGCTGGCTTAGTCGATATGTTACTTTCAAGTCGTAATCCGCTTGCTGTCCATTGGTATATGTTAATCCTTCAAGGTTTAGTATTCTTTGTGGTCTACTATGTAGTATTCCGTTTTGTAATTGTAAAATTCAACCTTAAAACGCCGGGTCGAGAAGATGAAGATACGACTGTTTCGTCAACTGAAAGTACCCAGAAAAAACAAGTAATTGGCGATACATCTAAACTTGCTGAACAATATCTAGTGGTTGTTGGTGGGAAAGGAAACTTAACTAACATTGACTCTTGTATTACTCGCTTGCGTTTAGGTGTAAATGATTCAGAATTGGTTGATGAGCAAGCTGCTAAAGCACTTGGCGCTATGGCTGTAATTAAACTCGGTAAAACAGGTGTACAAATTATTGTTGGTACTCAGGCTGAAAAAATTGCCGATGAGATGAAAAAACTTGTTTAGTCAATCAGTAAAATAAGAACCAAGTTAAATAAAACTAACACAATAATCCACTTTATTTAAATAAGCAAAAATAGAGTGGATTGTTTATTTGATTTAACTTTATAGATCTTTTGCTCTATTTATAAACGCTACAATATATATTTTGATAAAAAACTCTGGATTACACCATGAAGTGCAATTTGTCTTAACTCCTTCGAATAAAAGGAGGCAGGGCTTTTAAACTTATGCCGTTTTCTTGGGCGTGGGTTCAATAGATATTGTATTTTCTTTATCTGTTCGTCGTCAACGAATGAAATGGCCGATGACTTAGGTATAAACTGACATATTAAGCCGTTGATGTTTTCATTTATGCCTCTTTGCCCGCTTTTATAATACTCCGCGAAGTGTAACTATCCCCTAAAATAATACAGCAAAAAAGTAGAAAATTCTCTATGATAAAAGAAAAGGGGATTTAATTATGAAAAAAAT
>NZ_WTEW01000170.1:0-222 GCF_009795865.1 Gilliamella sp. Pas-s27 | reverse complement strand
TGAACCCAATATCTAACCGCTCTGCGACAAACAATAAACAAAAAAATAAATTAGGCTATAAAATCAACCCCGCATTCTTTGTTAAAATGAAAACCGATGAGTAATAGGTGTCTGTCAGGTTAAGTTTGAGCTACTACAAATAAGGAATAACAAAATGAAGTATATAAAGTGTATCTTACTTACGATATTATTAACCCCCGCCATTAGTCATGCCATATTTCG
>NZ_WTEW01000169.1:0-222 GCF_009795865.1 Gilliamella sp. Pas-s27 | reverse complement strand
AAAAATCTTCAATACTATCATGCCAATAACCATAATTCATATCTTTCCATTCGCGATCTTCTCCATGCATAAAACTGTTAAACATGCAAAACCCAGGTGTTGTTGGGATAGTTAAATCATCACGAGGTTGAATTCGTTCAAACAGTTTATGTAACTCAGCTAATTTTTGGGGCACGTTATTCCCAAAGGATTCAGGATCATTTTTCCTAGCTTTAGCATATT
>NZ_WTEW01000168.1:0-222 GCF_009795865.1 Gilliamella sp. Pas-s27 | reverse complement strand
CATTTTTTTCATAATTAAATCCCCTTTTCTTTTATCATAGAGAATTTTCTACTTTTTTGCTGTACTATTTTAGGGGATAGTTACACGCCGAACATTAAAGAAGGAGACCGTCGATATAAACGGTCAATTAAACAACGTCCAAGTTATGTAGAAAGCCGGAAAACGCGAGGACATTGGGAGGGCGATACCATGATTAGCCGTAAAGACAAACAAGCATTGTTG
>NZ_WTEW01000167.1:0-223 GCF_009795865.1 Gilliamella sp. Pas-s27 | reverse complement strand
CCCAGTGAATAACTTGATACTGATAAGAGAGCATATAAGGAAAGACCGCATTACCATCGCTGTCAGTTTTTCCTTCCGGCCAATACAAACTCACCATTTACTCGACCTAATAATTGACTTATCACAAATAAACCATTACTTATTTTGCCTACAAAAAAATCAACTTGTTAGCAATAACACCATGATTTATGATTATAAAACATAGTGACCACTCTTACCGCTC
>NZ_WTEW01000032.1:0-24767 GCF_009795865.1 Gilliamella sp. Pas-s27 | reverse complement strand
ACTGGAATTTATTTCACCTGTAGAATTTGAATACAAATTACTAAAAACGGCCTAAGATTGTCTCCAAGTTTTGTTGACCGTTACATTATGATATAGATACCCTATCTTTTGCTTGTGATAGGGTGTTAATTTTGTTTTTTATGTTTATTTATTACTGTAATTTTTTAAATTACTATAAATAACGCAAGAAATTCATGCAATTAAAACATTAATTATCTTAATAGTTCCAATATGAATAAAAAATAACTTTTATCTACCACTATGTTGATAAATAAAATTATCAATCAATCGTGTTTTACCAATATACACGGCTAATGCACATAAGCTGTCTTGCTCAAGAGAGTCTACTGGTTTCAAGGCAGCTAAATCAACAAATTCAATATAATCAACTTTAGCTAGTAATTGCTTTACTATTACGTTATGCATAGCTTGGGTTATTGTAGCTACTGATTTTTCACCTTGTTTAATTTTATCTTTAGCACATTCAATAGCCTGATATAAACAAACTGCAGCTTTACGTTCGGCATCTGATAAATAGCTATTGCGAGAGCTTTTGGCTAAACCATCCGCTTCACGTACAATTGGACAGCCTATAATATCAACATTAAAGTTTAAATCATCAACCATACGTTTAATCACCGCAAGTTGTTGAGCATCTTTTTGTCCAAAATAAGCACGGTCAGGTTGAGTAATATTAAATAATTTGGTTACTACCGTACACACACCTTTGAAATGACCAGGTCTTCTTTTGCCACAAAGCGCATCGGTTAAATCATTAACATCAACATAGCTATTGAAGTTAGCATCATACATTTCACTCGCTGACGGGCAAAAAATAAGATCGACTCCCATCTGCTCGCAGGCGATTTTATCTCGCTCAAGATCACGAGGATAGCTAGCAAGATCCTCTGAAGGACCGAACTGTATCGGATTAACAAAAATAGTAACAATAACTTTTTGATTATCTTTTTTAGCCGCTGCCATTAAACTTTGGTGCCCTTCATGCAAATACCCCATAGTTGGCACAAGTCCAACACTGCAACCAGCTTGACGCCAAGCTTTGACTTGCTTACGCACTTGTTCAATAGTTGTTACAACGTTCATTTTAGTTACCCTTTATGACCTATTGAAAACTCAGATTTAAGTTTTACCATTATTTCGTTATCAATTGCAAACTCATGCTCTGAAGCAGGGAATTGCTGTTCCTTCACTTCTTCACAATACTCGGAAAACGCTTTTTTCATTTGTTCACCAATTGGTGCAAAAGATTTAACAAATTTTGATGAAACACCATCATACATAGAAAGCATATCTTGATAAACAAGCACTTGCCCATCACAACCACCCCCTGCACCAATACCAATAGTTGGAACACTAACTAATTCAGAAATAAATTTAGCTAAATCAGCAGGAACACATTCAAGTAGTATTGCAACCGCGCCCGCTTGTTCAACAGCTAATGCATCAAGAATAATATTTTTAGCATGTTGATATTCTTTGCCTTGAACTTTATAGCCACCTAAAGCAAGCACTGATTGCGGCATTAATCCAATGTGTGCAATAACAGGAATAGAAGCTTGTGTGATCATTTTAATATGCTCACAAAAAGCTTGCCCCCCCTCAAGTTTAACAGCTTGAGCCTGCCCTTCTTTAACTAAACGTCCAGCATTAAAAACGGCATCATATACCGAAGCGTGATAAGACATAAAAGGTAAATCTGTGACAACAAAAGCCGTTTTAGCCGCCCTTGCAACAGCTTTAGAATGGTGAATCATATCTTCCATAGTTACCGATACAGTACTATCATAGCCTAGCATTACCATGCCTAAAGAATCGCCAACCAACAAACAATCTACGCCACTTTCGTCCATCAATTTGGCAGTTGTATAATCATATGCCGTTAACATAGTAATTTTTTGTTTATTTTGTTTACGTTTTTGTAGTGTAAGGATAGTGTTTTTCAAGGTAACAACTCCAATTCTAATTGTCGATAGTCCTTATTTGGATGTTTTTTACGACTAAGATTAACTAAAATTGAGGATAATTGCTTATACAACGGTTTAACATCAGTTGGTATGACAGCTAAATGCTCTTTTATTGTTTCAACATCAGCACGTTCAATAGGACCCGTTAAAGCGGCAATTGTCCCCTCTTTGCAAAGATTTTTTGCATTATCTAAAAATAACATATGCCAAGCTTGTTGACTAAATTCAACATCAAGCCCACATTTTGCGAATAAATCACTTCCTATTTGAGCTAATGCGATAACCTGATTGCTAAGCATTACACAAGCCGCATGATAAAGCGGTTTTTTATCAGCCGACAGTATCGCCATAGGATTTTTTAATGGTTTAAAAACTTGTTGTAATTGAGAAATAGCTGGTTCATTTGCCTCAAGCGTAAAAAACACTTTTGACATGGCGTGATAACAATCAAATCGATCATAGATTGCATATAAAGGATGCAAAGAAAATGCAAAAGGATGAACCGCTTGACGAGATATAAATACGTTTGATGTCAATAATCCGCTGCAATGACCGACCCATTTATTGTCAATAGGTAACTGACAAAGCGTTTGCCAAACAACGGCTATTTGATGATCTGGCACTGTCAAAAACAGACAATCACAATCTCTCACTAGCTTGTCTAACGTTGAATATGCCCGACTTAGAGTAAATTCACTTGCGACTTTAGCTTGTTCATAAGATCGACTATAAAACCCAGCGACCTGCATACCACACAAAGAAAAATACTTAGCTAAAGTGCAGCCTACTTTACCTGCGCCAATAAAACCAATCACCATAATGATTATATATTTTTTATAATTGTCGCATTATAACTAAAAAAACAAAAACCAACCACTAATCAAATCGATTTAATGGTTGGATTTTTTTAAGATTAGTTTTTATTTAAATATGCCCAAGCGTATTGTGCATAAAATTCTGCACCAACAGTCATACCATCTTCATCAACGTTAAAACAACCATGATGATGTGGCCATTGAGTATCTTTATCAGGATTGCCAGAACCGACTAATGCAAATGCACCAGGAATGTTTTCAGTATAATAACTAAAATCTTCACCGCCTGTTGTTGGAGCTTCAAAATAAAGCGCATCTTTACCAAAAGATTGAACAATCACATCTTGAGCAAGCAAGGCACTTTCTTTATCATTAATGACAGGTAAAGTACCATAAATATATTCAACTTCAGCTGTTGCACGATACATTGCGGCAACTTGATTTGCATAACGACGGATCGCAGCTTCAATTTTGTCTCGCACTGCGATATTAAAACAACGAACAGTACCTTCCAAAACAGCATTTTCAGCAATAACATTAAAACGCGTTCCTACATCCATTCGCCCAATTGTCACAACCGCAGGATCCAATGGTGCTATTTCACGAGAAACAATAGACTGCACATTCATAACAAATGCCGAAGCAACCATTACAGCATCAACAGTATCATGAGGCATAGAACCATGTCCACCCTTGCCTTTAAATCTAACTGTTAACAAATCGGCAGACGCAAAACTGGAACCGACAACACAAGAGACTTTGCCGACAGGCATTAGCGCCCAAATATGCATACCAAAAGCACTATCAACATCTTCTAACACACCTTGTTTTATCATACCTTTAGCACCTTGAGCTACCTCTTCTGCTGGTTGAAAAACAAGTCTTACATTACCTTTTAATTGATCACGAATAGCCCAAAGCGCTTTTGCCGCAGTTAATAACATTGCAGCATGAGTATCATGACCACACGCATGCATTTTGCCATCGATAGTTGATTTATAATCGATATTTTGGCTTAACTCTTGTACGGGTAAAGCATCAATATCCGCTCTAAGCAAAATTCTTTTACCGGATTTGCCACCTTCGATATCAGCAATAATTCCAGTTGGCTCAGTTCGGCGATAAGGAATACCGATTTTATCTAATTCTTCTGCTATTCTATCGGTAGTTCTAAACTCCTCCCATGGTAATTCTGGATGTTTATGCAAATCACGACGAAAGGCTATCATTTCACTTACATGTTGTTTAATTAGTGTTTTTATATTCTGATTTATCATCTTTTTACCTTTAAATTTTAATTTATTTAGTCATATTAATGACCAACAATCATACTAACCATTATGCCGGCTAAAATAACCGAAACAATTGTCACAGAAATAAAACCACCGATTAACATTGGTGCTAACATGTGGCTTGTGAGTACCTCTTTTTCTTTTGGATCTTTGGTTAAATGATTAATCACTTCGTTAGTAATAATATAATCTGCTGGGAATCCATATAATGCAGTAAGAGCAATCGAAAATGCCATTTCAGTACTTACTTTCAGTAACTTACCGACAACTATTGAAAAAATAAACATACCAATAACCGCCGCCAAAATAAACACAACTAAAGGCGTAACAAGGCGAAGTAGCATTTCTGGCGTAGCACGATTTAATGTATCAAAAACAAATAACATCAGTCCCATTACGGCTAAACCAAATCCACCTGCTTTTTTTAATGGATGGCGCTCTAAAAAGCCGAATGAAGAAGCTATAACACCAAACAGCAAACAAAGTACAAACGCATTTATTGTTATAACCGGTTTTAACACTTCAGACACGCTGTAAGCTAAAAAGCCAACAATGGCAATGCGTAAAAAGATGAAATAAGAAGAATTATATTGAGCAGGAATCTTTGCAAATAAGCGAGGCATCGGGTTTTCATCAGTTAAGACATCATCATGTTTATCTAAATTAGATTTTTCCTCAACATCTGACTTCCAAGTGCCCTCATGATACTGTTTTAAAACTCTTTTACCTTCACGTTTAAGCATAATTGAAGTAAGAGGATAACCAATAAAGCCTTGCATTATATAAATAATAATAGCAAAAACCGCCAATTCAGCTAATCCTGCGTCAGTTGCCCCTTTAGCCATAATAATCGCCGAAACAATACCACCAACCAAAGGTGGAATAGCAACAATAGTAGTATTAAAATCAAAAAATAGATAACCAACAAAAAAAGCAAAAATAACGATACCTGCAATACCAGCAAGCGAAATTAAGATGGTTTTCCATTGACGTAATAACTCTTTTACCGATAATAACGTCCCCATATTCACAATCAATAAATACATAAACATAACAGCAACTACTGGGGGAATACCTGCTCTAGCAACAATATCGGCGGGGAAGAACGTCCAATAACCGACTAAAAAAAGTATTGCACAAACAAAAACAGAAGGGATCCAAGCTTTAGTTCGCGTTGAAACCATATCGCCAATATAAAGAATTATCAGCAACAACACTAACGCAAGCATCTGTGGCATATTATTCATTGTTGACATAAAAATCTCCATTTTTATTGGTTGATTATAATTTTCAAAATAATCAAAACTTTCTAAGAATGGTTATTATATGTAATTTGTACAAAAATGTTACAAAACTTTTACCATAAATTCATTTATCTCATCTAAAAACAAATTACCATATTTTTCTAACTTAATTTTACCTACGCCTGTAATGTTAATTAACTGCTTTTTACTTTCAGGTTTAGTTTGAACCATTTCTAGTAATGTCGCATCACTAAAAATAACATATGGCGGCACATTTTCGACATCAGCAATATCTTTACGCAATCGCCTAAGATTGTTAAATAAAATTCGCTCTTCATAAGATAAAATCGTTGTTAAATTAATGGATCTTGCATATCGATTTATGCGGCTTTTCTTCACAAGTTCTAAACGAGGTTTAGCCAATGATAATGGAATTTCACCTCTAAGTATTAAACGAGCTTTTTGTGTTAATTGAAGCGTTGTATAGGTTGATATATTTTGGCTTAAATACCCCAAATAAACCAGCTGCCTAATAACACTAAGCCAATAGCTTGATGAGTGTTGCTTACCGATACCATAAACCGATAATTTATTATGCCCCATTTCTTTAATGTGAATACGACCCGAGCCCCTTAAAACATCAATGATATATTGCGCCCCATAACGCTGCTGAACACGATAAACACAAGATAAAACTTTCTGAGCATCAATTAAACCATCATAAAGTTCTGGAGGATACAAACAAATATCACAGTTATTACAAGGTTCAGTTCGTTCTTCGCCAAAATAATTAAGCAAAACAGTACGCCGACAAGTCAAACTTTGTCCAAAAGCGGCCATCGCATTGATCTTTTGTAATTCTACATCTTTATGCTTACCATCCTTTTTTTCGATAGTTTTTTTCTGATACCACTCAAGATCTTTATTATTAAACAACAGTATCGCTTCTGCCGGTACGCCATCACGCCCTGCTCGGCCTGTTTCTTGATAATAAGCTTCAATCGTTCGCGGACAATCCGCATGTACAACAAAGCGCACATTGGGTTTATTAATCCCCATACCAAATGCAACGGTGGCAACAATAATTTGCACATCATCTTTTAAAAAAGCATCTTGTGCTTGTTGGCGCTCTTCGTTAGACAAGCCAGCATGATAGGCCATAACCGAAAAACCACGAGCCGAGAGCTTCGTCGTTATATCTTCAACCCGAGAACGGCTTGAACAATAAATAATACCTGGATTACCTTTTTGAGTTTCAACAAAAGAAACAACCTGCTCAATCTGATTAAACTTTTCAGCGACAGTATAACGAATATTAGGTCGATCAAAACTTCTTACCACAACCAACGGATCAACCAGATTAAGTTGAGTCATAATATCAGCTTGTGTCAACTTATCGGCTGTAGCTGTCAAGGCAACGATCGGCACATTAGGAAGACGAGTAGAAAATTGTCCTAATTGTCGATAATCAGGCCTAAAATCATGCCCCCATTGAGAAATACAGTGCGCCTCATCAATAGCAATTAACGAAGGTGGTTGTTCATTAATTAAAGTAGAAAAACTATGCACACCCAATCGTTCAGGCGAGATATATAGCAATTTTATTGATTTATTTAAATATTTTTCGATAACTTCTTGTTGTTCTGTCGTTGATTGAGAAGCATTAAGATATGCCGCATCAATACCATTAGCTAATAATTGATCGACCTGATCTTTCATCAAAGAAATTAAAGGCGAAACAACAATGGCAGTACCAGATAATAAAACCGCAGGAATTTGATAACATAAAGATTTACCGCCCCCTGTTGGAATAATAACTAAAGTGTCACGCCCATCGATAATAGACTCAATAATTTCCCTTTGCTGGTTTCTAAATGCCTTATAACCAAAAACATTTTGTAGAACATCTTCTATCTGATCTTTTATCGACATACAAACCTAAATACATACGAACGTTTAACGAAATGCGTCGAGTATAGCTAAATTACGTTAAACACACCACTATGAACTTACAATTCATTCCAAACATAAAAAATTCTTAGAAAAAATATGTATTGAATAATCATGTTATGGATTTTTTTAAAATCGAAAAAATTATGTTCATAATACGACCAATCTCGTTCAACAGATTAAAAAAACAGCTATTTTTTATTTTTTTACTTGATACAAACCGATTTGCCCGCTAATATTTACGTGTTTCAAATATACGCCCGTAGCTCAGTTGGTTAGAGCATCACCTTGACATGGTGGGGGTCAGTGGTTCGAGTCCACCCGGGCGTACCATCCTAAAGCCTTATCTTACAAGCCTTTAAAGTGATTACCTAAAACTCAGATTTTATTCATAGGGTAAAACTATAGCAATAACAAACCACCCGAAGGTAGTTTGTTAGCTTACTTGGCTAAAAAATAAATTCAATAAAATCAATACCTTTTCTGACGTTTTTTTTGCTTAAAACTGGGACTTTATTTTAATAGGTGGAATAGGTTGGGATTTCAAAAATAGATTTAAAAGCCCAACTTTTGAAGAGTTGTTCATAGTTACAATAAAGAAACAAACCAAATTGCATAAAAAATTTTAACCACAATATGTCACATAGTATACAGCAATCGCATCAGGGATTGCCGTTTTAAAAATAATACTATTATCTTTTTTATTTATTACCTACACCGTTCAGTAACAAACTTATTCTCATTACCCTGCACTTTTGCTATATGCACATTACGCTCACATTCCCAATTTTCAGGGGCATACATTTGATTCCAAGCCATCATGAGTTTCTTTTCTTGATTTGATAAATTGATTTTATATTTATCAGACATATAAAGATAGGTGCGTGCTATCATTCCACGAATTTCATTACGTGGCTGAAATATGCGAGCTTTAAAATCCACAGCACTTTTACACTGTCCATACTGATTAAATTCTTTAGTAAATTGTGAATAACGATAATTAGATCTATCACCATTCACTTCACCAATAGCGGGTTGTAAATTATGCATATCCCCTTCTATTTGATTAAAGGTAGCATCTTTTTTGCACGCTTTACGCCCACCTTCTTGCCAGCATGTCAGGTGTCTACCAAAATTCTCGGCAGGCATAACGTGTTCCCACTCAATACGCTCAGCTCTAGCCTGATTTTTTCTTGGCTGGTACCCACACTTGCTAAAATCAACAACACTTTTTTTACCTACCCACGAAAATTCGCATCCGCAATAAAATGTCGTTTGATTAGGGTTTGATTTATATAATTTTGTTAGATGTGTTTTGGCTGAATTAAAATTCTGTGCTGAATAAACAAATAACGGAACAAATAAGAGTAAGATAGCTATTTTTTTCATAAAATCCATTTAAAATAAATCCAAAAACTATAAAATTTAATATGTTATATAAAACATCGACTTTTATAGTAGAGCATCCTGCAATAACAACTATCAAGTAAGAAGCTTGATAAAATAAACCCTCAGCTTTTAACTAGGGATTGAAAGAGAAAAAGGATGCATGGATACCTAATTCTCTTGTTTATCATATTGGTATTGTTTCCAGTCTATTAACCAATCAAAGGTAAAGTACCCCGCCAGTAACTTTTAATATATCAACAGGTATTAAATAAATCAAGGTGATATTATTAAAAATTCAATAACTTAAATTCAAACAAAAAGCATCAAAAACAACAGGTAAAGTAGAAAGTTTAAAACAATACGTTGATAATATTGCATTAATTGAATAAGTCAGTAACAGCCTGAGCGAATCCAAGGTTAACTTATTGTTGATGTAGGATAATTTTTGCTTAAAAAGAGTTAAATAAAAACTTCAATAAAATCAATATCTTTCCTGACCGATTTTTTTACAAATAACAGCCTAACCTAATAAATTATTTATAAAAATAAGGCAGCTATATTAAAGCTGCCTTAGAATAATAATTCAAACTAATATATTGTTTTGTTAGAAATTAATTTCGGTACCGACAAAATAACGTCGACCTTCTAAGGTTTTACCGAAATCTTCGTTACTAACATCTTTATCAAATAAATTATAAACACCAGCATAAATCTTAGCTTGTTTGTGTACTTGATAAGATGCACCGATATCCCAGAAAGTGTAGCCTGGGTATTCAACTTTTGTGCCATTACGGTTATTTGATGATTCCATGCCATAATAAGCCATTTTAGCCCATAAATCCCATTGCTGTGAGGCATACCAATCAAGTTGGGTGTTGAATTTTTGTTTAGGTGTGCGGTTTAAAGATCGTCCTTTATATTTACCGCTTTTTTGTTCAGTTTTAGTCCAAGAATAGTTAGAACTTAATAAGAAATCAGTAAATAAAGGTGTTTTGAATGAAAGCTCAAGACCTTTAAGATCGGCTTTACCTACATTTTCACGCCCTTGGACAAAATCAAATCTTTCTTGATATCCTGCTATTTGACATAAGCCTCCTCCTGCTGGACCTTGGCATATATAGTAGCTTTGGATTTTGTCTTTATATTTAGTATAAAACGCCGTAGCCGATGCATCAACACCATAATCGTTGGTGTAACCAACACCAATTTCGAAGTTATCGGATTTTTCAGGTTTTAAATCTGGGTTACCCATAATCATACCTTTATTCCCCGTACCTGCTCCGCCCGTTACTTGCCCCCAATCAGAGACGACTTGACGTAATTGTGGTGTTGCAAAACCTGTTGAATAACCGCCTTTTAAGGTGAAGCTGTCATCAATATTCCACACGCTGTAAACTCTTGGATTCCAGTTGCTACCATAATTTTCGTCTTTGTTATAACGTAATCCTAATGTTAGGCTCCAGTTGTCTAGTAGTCTTAGCTCATCTTCAGCAAATAGGGCATAATTCCAACGATCAATTTTAGTGATCGATTTATTTAACTGATTACCTTTATCGTGTAGCTCTTGGTAATTGTATTTACCACCAATGGTAAGCATGTTAATGCTAAAAGGAATAGTAACACGAGTATCAACATCGGTATTGCGAATTTTCATTTTTCTTTCTGGATTATTATTACCTTCATAAGCAACAAATGAAGTTGTTGATACATCGCCAAATAGACCATTATGTGTTAGCGCAAAGGTGTTGCGACGATTATCACGAAGGAAATCACCTCTAGAAATAGGTCTTGTCTTGCCACCTGTTGATTTACTATTTTGTAATGCACGCCCAAAATCGAGATCAAATTTTTGTGTGTCGGTAGCATTTAATGAAAGTTTGCCATTTATACTGCGCAATTTTTGCTCAGCATGACCGCTTAAAAATTTATCTTCATTACGCTTAGAATATTGGCCATAAAGTTGGATACCTAAGATATCGTCAATCAGTGGTCCTAAAGTTGAAAAACTGCCAGTATAAGTGTTTTTTTCTGCCGAGCGGTATGGTATGACCGATTCTAAACGTACACCACCATGCCATTTATCAGATACTTTTTTGGTGATGATATTAATAACCCCTCCCATTGCATCAGAACCATATAACGATGACATAGGTCCTCGTACTACTTCAATACGTTCAATGGCAGTTAATGGCGGTAACCAACCTTGTTCAAAACCTGAGTTATCGCTATTTGGTCTTGTTTCACGTGTGCTGACTTTTTTACCATCAATTAAAATCATGGTGTATTTGGCATCCATACCGCGGATACTGATATCTGTTGAGTCCCCACCGCCCGAAACGGTGACTCCAGGGATATCTTTTAATGCATCAGTCACATCACGATAAGGTTTATTTTCGATCTCTTTAGGCGTAATAACCGAAATAGTTGCAGGCGCTTCTTTTACTTGCTGAGAAAACCCCGATGCAGTCACAACCATGGTGTCAGTATCCGAATTGCTAGCCGCTATAGCAGTGCTTGATAATGACAACAAAATGCCCGTATTGATGACATGTTTTGCCAATTTAAACTTCTTTTTTGTTTTCATCTATTATAACCCCATTATTTATAATGATATTTATTGTTTTATAATTCATAGCACATTACAGCATTTGATAATGATTATCAATATCTTTAAAAATTATTTAGTGCTGGACATTTCCATTTTTACAAATAATAATGATTATCATTTGTAAATAACATGAGAAAATTGATATGAACAATAAAAAAAAGTTACTTTTGAGTAGTATTGCAGTAATTGTGTTAGGCTTAACAGGATGCCAATCATCAACAATGAATATAACTGCTGATAATCAAACGATAGTGGTGCCTAAAGCACCTAAAAAAGTGGTGGTAATGAATTATGGTGCATTAGATACGTTAGATGCATTAGGTAAAGGTTCGATCGTTACAGCTATTCCTCGATCAGTAACACCATCTTACTTACAACAATTTAATAAGTCTTCAATCGCTGATACTGGCAATATGAAAGAACCTGATATTAATGCAATTAAACAAACTAAACCCGATCTGATTATTATTGATGGTCGCCAAGCAAGTAAGTCCGAAGATTTATCAAAAATTGCCCCTGTTATTAATTTAAGTGTTGATGCTAAAAATTACGTTGAATCAACCAAAAATCATATTCAAGTGCTAGCCAAAATTACAGAAACAGAAAGCAAAGCAGATAATATCATTCAATCATTAGATGAAAAAATCCAAAATACACAAGCCTTAGCTCAATCCAGCGCTAAAAAAGCGATTGTTGTTATTCATAACGATGGAAAGATGATTCTTATCAATTCAAGCTCAAGTGCAGCATTGATTCACGACGTACTAGATGTTAAACGTGCTGTCCCCCTCACCGTTACACCAGCAAATAACGCAATAGGCAAGCCAAAACCAATTTTTGTTGATGATAATTACATTAAATCAGTCAAACCTGATGTTATCTTTGTTGTTGATCGTAGTAAAGCAATCGGTAAACAAGGTATGGCTGAACACTATTTTTCGCAACACGTTCTAAATAAAAGCAAGACACAGGTTGTCTATTTAACCCCTGATCTTTGGTATTTGTCAGGTGGAGGGGCAGAAAGCATAAATCGTCAAATAGACGAAGTCGCTAATGCATTAAAATAGTATTAACTTAATTAGTAAGTTTATCTTCCTATTCTTTCCAAAAGCCTTTATTCTAAATAAAGGCTTTATTTTATGTTACTCAACAACATTCAACCAATAAGTCTTTTATTCAAATTAATTAGTTATTTTCTAATGTTTTTTTAAAACGTATAATAACCAGCGTATCAATCAAAAATTTACCAAACCCACTTATCCACAAACAAATAGAAAAGCTGAAAGAGTAATACGAACTTTAATAGAGATGTGGCATAATCAGTAAATATTTAGCAATTCAAAAGAAAGCAAAAGCTTAAACGCTTATTAATTTTTATAATACCGTTAAACCTCATAAAGCGATTTCAAGGAAAATACCTTGTGAGTATTTAGAAGATTATTTTAATCATGAAGTGTAAACAACTCAGCGTTTTCGTGCAATTTATAGTATGAGAATATTAAGGAAATAAATAAAATGTTACACGCAGTTATTATGAAAAAAAGTCTCAAACTTTTGAAAGAGTATGATAATATTAGAATACCACGAGAAGATATAATTACATCAACTATATTTGGTCCGTTATGTTATTTTCAAGATGAAGATATTTACTTTTTTATTACATCTATAGCGGGAATTAAAACTAATTTAAGTGATGATGTGAATTTGAATGTAAAAGCTAAAATTGATTTTTGGCCGTCTAAGAAGCATACATTCAAAGGTGAAAATAGAACAACTGAACCAGATATAGTCTTTGAATTCAATGTAAATGGTAAAAATGAAATTTATATATTTGAGTTAAAATGGGGCACTTATTCTTTTGGAGAGGATCAGATTGAAAGAGAGTGGAAGGCCTTTAAAATCCCCAAAGAAAAGGGAGCATCTTATTTAGTTTATTTAGCTAATCGAATTGATACGTTTAATTCCGAAAAAGCAAGTCCAGATAAAAATTGGAAAGGCCTAACATGGTTAAACTTTTTAGAAAAAATAAGGAAAATTAAGCCTCAAGTTAATAATAAAAAACTAAAACGTTATTTAAATGATTTAATTAGTTTCTTGAATTGTTTTGATTTTAGACTATTCAAATCTTTTACTAGCTTAAATCTGAAAATAGATTCAAGCTTTAAAAACACGTATCAATATCAAATAATTAAAAGTGATAAATCTTCAATAAGGAACAACTTTAATGTTAACGATGAAAAATAGTATAGCTAGAACGAAAGGTATTGCAATTACTAATGCTTTCAATGAATTGAATAAATTTGCTCATGAAATAGAACTTTTAAAAGCAGCTATTTTGGATAAAATCAGTCCTTGCTTCAAAGAAAATTCTAAGGAATATAAGGTAGATCCAACGAGTAAAACAAGTAATATGCCCAAAATGATAAATAACGATTTATTTTATGAGTGGGTTGGGCTCTCTTTACCAATTTTAAAGATAAAATCTAAAACAGCAATTTCTGGTTATTTGAGCTTTCAGCTATCTTTTAGCGGAGATTCCGTTTTTAATGAGTCGATAAGTAAAACGCCATTCCCATTAATCCATATTATTTATTGGGAAGATAAGTTATATAAAGATTCATACTTTAGGTATCCAATAAGTGAAAGTGAATATTTTTCTGATATGCCAGGTAAGTTTACTTTTATTGATGATGAAAATAATTGTGTCTTATCTTTAGATTATGATAATTATAAAGATATTACTTGCTGGAATTACAGTGTTGAGCTTATGGAAATTAATTCTGATAATATTGAAGAGATATTGTTCAAACCAGCAATTGAATTATTAGAAAATAACAAATTAATTCTAAATAACCATAAAAAATTGAAAGACGTTATTGTACGATATCCGTCGTTAGAGTCAGTGATTACTGAATAGATAATAAATTAATAGCCCCTGTGTATTTACCTATTTTTGAACTACTCTAATTGAGTACAAATATGGTAAATACACAAATTTATTTATAGGATCGACACAAAGTACTGGTGAACATCTATTTGTTAAAACGTGTTATATCCATCGTATCAATCAAAAATTTACCAAAACGGTCAGACCACAAACCAATGGAAAAGCCGAAAGAGAGATATGAACTTAAATAATAGAGATATGGCATAATCAGCAAATATTTAGCAATTCAAAAGAAAAACAAAAGCTCAAACCCTTTATTAATTTTTATAATACCTTTAAACCCATAAAGCATTTAAAGAAAATACCTTGTGAGTATTTAGAAGATTATTTTAATCATGAAGTGTAAACAACTTGGCATTTTCCTACACATTATTAATATACATTTCAAATTATAAAATCGATGTATCAACTATAATGAAATGTGATAAAATGACGACTTCATTTTGATTTGTAAATAACAATTAATAAATGTAGTTTATTAAATTCTCAAACATTACCTCATAAAATATAAAACACTATTATAAATACTATGAATATGTCACCCCCTACAATTGGATTTGTGAGCCTTGGCTGTCCTAAAAACTTAGTTGATTCTGAACGAATTTTAACCGAACTGCGCACGCAGGGATATCAAGTGGTACCTAGCTATGACAATGCCGATTTGGTTATTGTTAATACTTGTGGATTCATTGACAGTGCCGTGCAAGAATCACTCGAAGCGATCGGTGAAGCATTGAATGAAAACGGTAAGGTTATAGTCACGGGTTGTCTTGGCGCAAAAGAAGATCAAATTAGAACTGTTCACCCAAAAGTTCTTGAAATATCTGGTCCACATAGCTATGAAGCAGTTCTAAGCCATGTGAATAAATATGCCCCTAAACCCGAATATAATCCTTTTACTAGTTTAGTTCCAAGCCAAGGGGTTAAATTAACACCAAAACATTATGCCTATCTTAAAATTTCGGAAGGCTGTAATCATCGCTGTACATTTTGTATTATCCCTTCTTTGCGTGGTGATATGGTTAGCCGACCAATCGGCAATGTTTTAGATGAGGCAAAACGACTAGCCGACAGTGGCGTTAAAGAATTATTGGTTATTGCTCAAGATACTTCAGCTTATGGTATCGATATCAAAAATCGTACTAATTTTTGGAATGGAACCCCATTAAAAACCGATATCCAAACCCTTTGCGAACAATTAGCTAACTTAGGTATTTGGGTCAGATTGCACTATATGTACCCTTACCCTAGTGTTGATAATCTTATTCCATTAATGGCAGATGGTAAGATCTTGCCTTATTTAGATGTGCCATTACAGCATGCAAGCCCAGCAGTTTTAAAATCAATGAAACGACCAGGAACCATTGAAAGAACCCTAGAACGCATCCATAAATGGCGAGAAATATGCCCCGATATTACGCTGCGTTCAACCTTTATTGTTGGTTATCCTGGCGAAACAGAACAAGATTTTGAATTACTACTCGACTTTTTGTCGCAAGCACAGTTAGATCGCGTAGGTTGCTTTCCATATAGTCCTATTGAAGGTGCTGAGGCTAATAAACTTGCTGATCAAATTCCTGAAGCCATCAAACAAGAACGTTTTGATCGCTTTATGCAATTACAGCAAAAAATCTCAACACAAAAATTACAAGCTAAAATAGGCAAAACTTTGGCTGTTATTATTGACGAAGTTGATGAAGAAGGTGCTATAGGCCGTAGCATGGCTGATGCCCCTGAAATTGATGGCGTTGTTTATCTAAACGAAGAAAACCAAGTCAAAGTCGGTGATATTGTTCAGGTTAACATTGAGCATTCCGATGAGTACGATCTATGGGGAACGGTTAAACGTTAATTAACACCATGAAACAACATTATAAACATGAAGTAAAAAATCTGGTTAAATTAGCAGTTCCTGTGTTGATTGCACAAGTATCGCAAACCGCAATTACTTTTGTCGATACCATTATGGCAGGGAATTATAGTAAAACCGCCCTATCAGGAGTGGCTATTGCGGTTTCGATTTGGTTACCAACAATTTTATTTGGTCAAGGATTACTAACCGTTTTAACTCCAATTATTTCAAATCTAAACGGCGCAGCTAAACGAGAGCAAGTCGCAGGACACACTCGACAAGGCGTGGTGATTGCGCTGTTTTTATCTGTCATTATGATGTTAATTTTATATCATTCTGACAAAATAATCGGTTTAAGAAGCTCAGCAGATCACCCAATTGATCCTGAAATGTTTGACGTGGCGGTGTCATTTTTACGGGCTATTATGTGGGGAATACCCGCATTTTTATTATTTTTAGTTTATCGTAACCAATGCGAGGGGTTATCTAATACTAAGCCAGCAATGGTTATTATTTTTATTGCCCTACTTGCTAACATTCCGATCAATTATATATTAATTTATGGAAAATTAGGCCTTCCTGCTTTTGGTGGTGTAGGTTGTGGTATTACTGCATCAATTATATTTTGGTTAATGTTTATTTTAATTCGTATATACACATTAACTTCCCCAACCCAACGCGATATTCGAAAAACACCCATCGCCAAGTTAATTGATTTTACAATAATCAAAAAAGTGATTCTGTTAGGTACACCACTGGCGCTAGCTTATTTTTTTGAAATGAGCCTATTTGCTGTAATCGCTTTATTAATTGCACCACTAGGACCCATAACCGTTGCTGCTCACCAAATTATTTTTACTATCAGCAGTTTAACCTTTGCCATACCATTATCCCTTGGAGTGGCAACGAGCATTCGCGTTGGTTATTTACTGGGCAAAAAAAAACCAGCATTAGCCAAGCAAACTGCTTATATCAGTTTAGCGATATCTTTGGCTTTAGCTATCATTGTCGCCTTAATTTTAGTTATCTTTAAAACACCAATAATTACATTATTTACTAATGAGGCAACTGTTATTGCCATTTGTTTACAGCTTATTATCTTATTAGCTATCTATCAAGCATCTGACTATTTGCAAGTTGTGGCAAGTAATGTACTCCGTGGTTACAAAGATACACAAAGTATCTTTTTTATCACGCTCATTTCATATTGGGTTGTGGGATTACCAGTTGGTTATATACTAGGATTGACCGATCTAATTATCAAACCAATTGGAGCTGCAGGTTTTTGGATAGGCATTATTTCGGGACTTGCTGTAGCAGCGATTTTATTAATGGCGAGAATGATCTATATACAAAAACAACCAACGGCAGTAATTTTAAAACGAGCTTCTCGATAATTGTTTTTTTAATATATATTTTATATTCAAAATATTTTAGATTAGAAAATCAGTCATAACCTAAGTGTTAGGTGTTTTTAATATTGGCTAACACTTTTTATATACGATTTTACAATCAAAGTATTACCTTTCGTATTACATTCTAATTTTTGGTTATTAAATAACGAAAAAAGCCATCAACGTCATGTTGATGGCTTTTTTGTCTGTCTAATAGGCTATTTTAATAAGCTATTTGCCTGAGCAATAACATTTTCGACAGTAAAGCCAAATTCTTTGAATAATTGATCAGCTGGACCTGATTCGCCAAAACTAGTCATACCAATTACTTTGCCATTAAGCCCTACATATTTATACCAGTAATCACTAATACCCGCTTCAATTGCAATTCTTGCTGATACTGATGATGGTAATACTGATTCTTTATAAGCTTGATCTTGTTTATCAAATGCATCAGTTGATGGCATTGACACTACGCGTACTTTTTTACCCGCTTGTGTCAATTGTTGATACGCTTCAACAGCAAGCTCAACTTCTGAACCTGTCGCGATAATAATTAATTCAGGAGTACCTGTACAATCATTTAAGATATAACCACCACGATATACATCAGCTAATTGATGAGCTGTGCGATCTTGTTGTTTAAGATTTTGTCTTGAGAAGATCAATGCCGTCGGACCATCTTTACGTTCAATCGCATATTGCCAAGCAATTGCTGACTCGACTTGGTCGCAAGGACGCCAAGTGCTAACATTTGGAGTTACCCGTAAGCTAGCCATTTGCTCAACAGGTTGATGCGTTGGTCCGTCTTCCCCCAAACCAATTGAATCGTGTGTATAGACAAATAATGAACGGATTTTCATTAATGCGGCCATACGAATAGCATTACGTGCGTATTCCATAAACATTAAGAATGTTGCGCCATAAGGAATAAATCCTCCATGCAATGCAATACCGTTCATGATCGCTGACATACCAAACTCACGCACACCATAATGGATATAGTTACCATCAGGATTAGCTAAAATTTCTTTAGAGCCTGACCACATGGTTAAGTTACTTGGTGCTAAATCTGCTGAACCACCTAAAAACTCAGGTAATGCAGGAGCAAAGGCTTCGATAGCATTTTGTGATGCTTTACGAGTGGCAATTGTTGCTGGGTTTGCTTGTAGTTTATTGACTACATCGTTAGCGATTTGTGACCAATCTGCTGGTAGGTCACCATTAACGCGACGTTTAAATTCTTTGGCTAAATCAGGGTAAGCCTTAGCATAAGCGTCGAAACGAGCATTCCATTCGTCTTCGCGTTGTTTACCTTTTGCTTTGGCATCCCAAGCATCATAATAGTCTTTAGGAATATCAAACGCTGGGTGATTCCAACCTAGTGCTTTACGGGTAGCTTCGATTTCGGCATCGCCTAATGGTGCGCCGTGGCTTTCATGGCTACCAGCTTTATTTGGTGAACCAAATCCAATCACTGTTTTACACATTAGTAACGATGGTTTATCACTTACTGCTTGCGCTTGTTCGATCGCTTCTTTTAAGGCGTCAGCATCATGACCATCAATACCACGAATAACATGCCAACCATAAGCTTCAAAACGTTTTGCTGTATCATCGGTAAACCAACCTTCAACCTCACCATCAATTGAAATACCATTATCGTCATAAAATGCAATGAGTTTGCCAAGTTTTAATGTACCCGCTAATGAACACACTTCGTGCGAGATTCCTTCCATCATACAGCCATCGCCCATAAACACATAAGTATGGTGATCAACAATAGTATGACCTGCTTTATTAAATTGAGCTGCTAATGTTCTTTCAGCGATTGCCATACCTACAGCATTAGCGATACCTTGGCCTAATGGACCTGTAGTTGTTTCAACACCTGGCACATAACCATATTCAGGATGGCCTGCAGTTTTTGAATGCAACTGACGGAAATTTTTAAGATCATCAATCGTCACATCATAACCCGTTAAATGCAATAGGCTATAGATCAACATAGACGCATGACCATTTGATAAAACAAAACGGTCACGATCAGCCCATTTAGGATTAGTTGGATTGTGTTTTAAAAAGCCACGCCAAAGCACTTCAGCCATATCCGCCATCCCCATAGGTGCACCAGGATGCCCCGATTTTGCTTTTTGCACGCCATCCATGCTTAATGCCCTTATCGCATTCGCCAGTTCGCGGTGAGATAGTGTGGTTGCATTCATGTCATCATCTCCAAAAAATTTTGAGTTAAAATTCGTTAATACCTGCAAGGTTAACATCACTTGCAAAATCGTTAGTCAAATTAACGAAAGGAAATTGTATAAAAATGGGGAGCAAACTCCCCAATTATTTTAAATAATTATAGCAGTGTGCTAATCATGTCTTCTAATTTGCCTTGGTCAACGGCAAAAGCACGAATGCCTTCAGCAAGTTTTTCAACGGCCATAGCATCACTATTATGTTGCCATCTAAATTCAGCTTCAGTCATAGGGGCAGGACGAGCCACTACAGATTGATTTGGGTTGAGTTTTTGAACAACAGGGGCATTTGATTGTTGCATTTCGGCCAGTAAATTAGGTGAAATTGTCAACCTATCACACCCAGCTAACGCTAAAATCTGATCAACTTTACGGAAACTTGCTCCCATCACAATGGTTTTATAACCATGTTGTTTATAATAATTAAAGATATTACGAACAGAAACAACACCCGGATCTTCATCTGCCACATAAGGGTCGATTGGCTTTTTAGCTTGATACCAATCATAAATGCGACCAACAAAAGGCGAAATTAAAAAGGCATTTACTTCAGCACATGCACGAGCCTGAGCGAATGAAAACAATAACGTTAAATTACAATTGATACCTTCTTGTTCAAGCACTTCTGCTGCTTTAATACCTTCCCACGTTGATGCGATTTTAATTAAGATACGGGACTTATCAATGCCCTTTTCTTTATAAAGTGAGATTATTTTACGAGCCTTTTCAATGCAGCCTTGTTTATCAAAAGACAAACGGGCATCAACTTCGGTCGAAATTCGCCCCGGAACGCTTTTTAAAATCTCTGCACCAATATTAACCGCAACCTGATCACATGCATTAACTAATTGTTCTTCTTTGCTACCACCTAACTTTTTAGCAGTTTGCACAGCAGAATCAATTAAATAACGATATTGAGGAAGTTGTGCTGCTTTTAAAACAAGAGAAGGGTTAGTTGTTGCATCTTCAGGCGAAAACTGTTTAATCGAATCGATATCACCTGTATCGGCGACCACTACGGTTAGCTTTTTAAACTCATCTAATTGACTCATACTATTTGTCCTCATACAGCGTTTTGTTTCAATGGAAGCATAATAACATTTATTCAATAATAAAACGACTTTGTCATCACTATATAGTCGATAATAAACAAATATCACTAAATGTGAATAAAATTAGCTAGCATAAGGCTTTATCAAAATAAATTTTTTTATTGAGCGGTTTATTATTGCTGTTTCTATCGTTCAAATAAATTCAATTATGTGAACTGAATCACAAAATAAAATTAGCTTTTTTTCCGCAAAACAGCAAAATAATTAACTCCAAACATATTCAACGTGGTGGGTAAAGTCACAACTTGAACAAGAATGACACTGATTTGTTTGGCAAAATAGCGGTTGATTTTGCTCTGCTAACTTTATCGTCCCCTTCTTAATCCAAAAAGCCAGCATTTGAGTAACAGCACTTTCTGGTAAGCGGAAATGACGTGCAATATCTTGCAAAGATGCACGACCTTTTAACTGCACATAATCACGAATTGATGTTATTAACATGGCTATAATTAAAACCGCAGGCGTTACCCTGCGTATTTTTCCTCTATATAATGTTTTACAAATTAACCTAACAAATTTATTGACAACATGTTGTTTTTTTATCATCAGATAAATTAGACACGATGTGTTGATTAAAAGATAAATATCGCCCAAAAGCACGCATGGACAATAATGCAACAACAATAAATGTACCGCATCCCAACAACCACCAAACTGCCACAGGCGAATGCCCAAGCAACGTAAATTGATAATAAACGGTTGCCATTAGCCATGCTATGCTAAAAGTCCAAATGGCTACAAATAAAGTCCATTTAAAGCCAGCCTCGCGGTACACGGCACCTAGTGCTGCAGCACAAGGCGTATAAAGTAAAATAAAAATCAAATAACTCATCGCAGCTGAAGATGAGCCAAATGCATATTTCATTTGTGAAACAGTTGTCGAATCCACCGCTAAATCAGATTGGAGCGAATCAACATCCTGAGAAACATTAGAAACACCTAACGGATCTAAAACTGCATCAGATAAACTAGCCAAATTTTTAGGAATTGTGGCTAGCGCATCGCAAATATCTTGCGATAAACTCCATGACTTAGTTTGTTCACTATCGTCATTCATCGAATAAAGCGAATTCAATGTTGCAATGACCGATTCTTTAGCAAAAATACCCGTAAAAATTCCCACTGTTGCTGGCCAATTATCGTGTTTAATGCCCATCGGTGCAAAAGCTGGCGTAATAGTTTGACTGACAACAGAAAGCATAGAATCTTGCGAACTTTCATGCTTAAACAAACCATCACTGCCCCATGAATTAAGTACACTTAATACTGTCACCATTAACACAATGGCCTTACCTGACCTAAAAACAAACGACTTTAAACGCTGCCAAGTCAAACTAACTAAGTTGTGCAATGTTGGAATGCGATAAACAGGCATTTCCATAATAAATGGTGTGAGAGGACCTTTTAATAAGGTAAATTTGAGCACAAACCCCGTTACCATTGCCACTGCTATACCCAATAAATATAAAGCAAATACCACAATGGCGGCATTTTTAGGGAAGAATATCGCCGCAAATAAAGCATACACTGGCAATCTGGCCCCACAAGACATAAAAGGGATCATACAAATTGACATAATACGATCGCGTGTACTTTCTAACGTTCGAGTCCCCATAATCGCTGGCACGCCACAGCCAAATCCGACTAACATTGGCACAAACGCTTTACCAGGCAAACCAACACAACGCATGACACGATCTACCATCATTGCAGCACGTGCTAAATACCCCGAATCTTCTAAAAACGATAATCCCAAAAACATTGCGCTAATGACTGGAATAAAGGTCGAAACCGTTTGAATTCCTCGACCAACGCCATTAGCTAAAATCGCCGTAAGCCAATTAGGAGCATTGATAGCATGAAGAAGTTCAGCCGTGCCATCAACAAAAATCGAGCCACAAAGCACATCAAAAAAATCAACAAAAACTGCGCCAAAATTAGTCGCCAGCATAAACATGGCATACATGGCTAACAAAAAAAATGGAATCCCTGTCAGACGACCCAAAGTTATATTATCCAGCAAATTAGAAAACCGACTATTAAACTCACGCGGTTTATCAATCACTTTTTTACAAATTGCATCAATGGTGTCATAACGGGCGCTAGCTAGTGCGATATCAATTTCGTTATCACACCATGTTGCGAGCGATAATCGACAATTTGCTAACACTTCACGATCCAATTGTGGCAAATTACAACGAGAATCATCTAATAACACATCCATCAATTGCCAACGATTAAACTGACGCACCACACTCTCTTTAGGCAATTCGTCAATATAACAACTAATCACCGCTTGTGCCTCATCACTAAGTAAATCTATCGACGGTTGCACAAGCTGTGGATGGCTTACCATTGATTCAATGTTTTGATAAAAATACACCAATCCTGTTTTTTTGGTGGATGATATCGCAACGACTGGGCAACCCAATAACGTTGATAACCTATCGATATTAACCTGTTCCCCCATGGCTTTAAGTGCATCACACATATTCAAAACGACTATCATTGGCAGTTGTAAGTCAATTAGCTGACAAGTCAAATACAAACTACGCTGTAAATTCGTGGCATCAATAATATTGACAATAACACTATCCTGTTCAGACAACACAAACTGACGAGCAATAAGTTCATCTTGCGACACACAAAGAGGATCAGGTTCGATTGAATAAGTACCAGGTAAGTCTATAACCTCATATTGTTGATTATGATAAGTAAAAACGCCCGTTTTACGCTCAACTGTCACACCGGGCCAATTTCCTACACGTTGTTTTGAACCAGTTAATAAATTAAACAACGTTGTTTTACCACAGTTTGGATTACCAATTAACGCTATTTTCACGCTTTTACCTCCATCACTTCAATAGCTTGTGCTTCTTTGCAACGCAAACAAAGTGAAAAACCACGCATTTTAATTTCAATTGGATCACCAAGAGGGGCAATACGCACAGCCATAACCTTGCAACCGGGCGTAATACCCATTGAAAGTAACTTTCGACGAAAAGGCAACGATTCGGGTAACAATCGAGTAATCACCGCCTCGTGCCCTAAAGGTAATTGATTAAGAGTAAAAGATGACATTATGCTTCCTAAAAATGACGATAATATTGATAAAAGCAATCGTATAAAATCAAATATGCTTATTTTAAAAAAAATCAACGTTATTTTTAGTTTAAAAATGCGAATTATTCTCAATAACAATAAATAAAGAGTAAAAAAATCGCAAAAATGCCTAACCGTTAGATATAAAACCTTAGATGCATCCTATTTCATATTTATAAGTAGAGAAAATCAATAATATCAACATTTTTGATTATGATAATAAAAACAGGCATTTTCCCGCATAAAAATCAGTCAGAAAACATATTGATTTTATTGAATTTTTTCTTTTTTAAATTAGTGACTGTAGCTTTTTTTTCCAGTCATTAATCCATTTACTTTCAATTTCAGAAGAATAGTTTTTTATAATATAATAGTCATCTATATCATGGTGAGAAATGAAACACTGATCTACGCATTGACAAATCCAAATTAAAAAATCTTTTATGTCAATATCATTTTTTGCTAGATATATATATTTTTCTACATTTTCGAGCATGAGTTCAATTAAATTGGAATAAAAAAAACCTTTTTCAAATAGTGAATAACAAAAAGTATCTTCTATTGAATCATCTCTATTCTGTAAGATTTTATTTTTTAATTCATTTTTCATGTATAAATCTGTTTCAACGACATTATTCAACAATAAATATATTTGTATAAAAATACCAAAAAATTGATTGAAATCCTAGGTTTTTTTATGGGCTATAGGCTTATCACGCGGCTTAATCCGGTCAAACAGTTTATGTAACTCAGCTAATTTTTGGGGCACGTTATTCCCAAAGGATTCAGGATCATTTTTCCTAGCTTTAGCATATT
>NZ_WTEW01000166.1:0-228 GCF_009795865.1 Gilliamella sp. Pas-s27 | reverse complement strand
CTTTTTGCAAAAACGCCCATATCCAACGACATTGCTCCTCATTAGATTTATTTATCCAATTTAGAGTATTTTTTGAATTATATATCTTTATCCAATCTTTTTTATAACATTCAATTAAATCATTTGGATAGAAATACTCTAGATCCTGGATTACACCATGAAGTGCAATTTGTCTTAACTCCTTCGAATAAAAGGAGGCAGGGCTTTTAAACTTATGCCGTTTTCTTG
>NZ_WTEW01000031.1:0-25098 GCF_009795865.1 Gilliamella sp. Pas-s27 | reverse complement strand
TGATTATAATACATAGCAATCTCCAAACTGTGGTGGTGCGAAGGGGCTAGTATAAATCACCTTTCTACTTTCTTCACTCCACCGTTTTTAAAATTGCACTTCATGTTTGAATCTAGGAAACTAAAAATAAAAACTTCAATAAAATCAACATTATACTTGAACGATTTTTATAGTAAATACGCTAACCTTTTTACAAAAGAGTAAGATTATTATTGTGGCTCTATTTATTTTGATGGATAAGAGCTTGGTATGTTTCAGGTGAAAATATATTGGTATAGTAAGCCATAAATAATCATCCAATTGTAATTAACATAATTTTTTAATTGTTTAGTTTTATCTTAAAGTAATCAGTTAAATTGTTGTTTAATCTCGGTCATCCAACGTGGAAGTTCGTCATGTAAGGCGAGATTGAGCATAAATAAATTATCAATATCTTTATTTGCTTTGCTTAAGTCAATCGTTTGAATAATTTCAGCAAAATAAGGCACATTGTCCGATTTTGATAGTTCAAACTCAGTTATTGCTTGTAATAATAGCTTGCTATCAATGCCCCATTCGTTGGCAAACTGGTTAACGGCATGTTTGATTTTATCGTTTTTCCAATTAGTAAATGCTTGATCAAAATGGATTTGACTTGATAGGCGACCAGTTAATAATTCGGTATCGACAAATTCCTTTAATATTTTTGCTTGTTGATCTTCGCCCATTTGGCTTAATTCTTGGATTTGTTCGTAGATTATGCGCTTAGTTTCGTCGTTAACGGTTTGCACACCATCAACATGCTTCACTTTAGATCCAATTAAGCTAAGAATATGCGCAGCATCAATCACCTGTGTGCCTGCTAATTTGGTTTTGCCAATTAAAGTGGGCACAATGGTTGGCATTTTAGTGGTACTTTCTTTAGCCGTTAAGTTTTTAAATGCACCAACATATTGCAACCAACGGTGCTCGGTCATGCCAAAAGTGGTATTATCCCATTGATACTCATAATATTGTTGGACAATATTAAGCTGATCAGCCGCTATTTTAAACGCTTTGCTAAATTCAGTTAGTTTTTTATCATCATGTTGAATTAATTGCCATTGGGTTGGATCGGCTAAGGTTAAAACTAATTGCTCCAAATCGTTGGCTAAAATGCGCACGGCAGTGGCATAGGTTTCAACAATTGCTTTGCTACTGCTACTACCACTACCATATAGCTCAAGCGCTTGGTTAACCATTTGTTCGGTTAGGCGAGGGGTTTGGAAATTTACAATTGTGCCAAACTCTTTGCTAGAGCCAAACACGCGATTGGTGCGAGAATACGCCTGAATTAAGTTTTGTAATTTTAAGGTACGGTCAACATAAAGGGTATTGAGTCGTTTAGAATCATAGCCTGTTAATAGCTGATCAGCGACAATCACTAAATCAATATTTTTACCATTACGACCACTACCGCCACGGGTAGCACGTTCAACCACATCCTCAAAATAGGCTTGTTCGCCATGTTTTTTATCACCTGCTATAAACTTGATGCCAGTAAACTCAGCATAATCATTAAACATCGTGTTGATAATTTCAGGATCAACATTATCTGGATCATTTTCGTTACCAAAGCTAAAGGTCATGGCGATATTGATTTTTTGCGCTTGGTTTGCCAGTTGTTTTTTAAATTCATGATAATAGGCAATGACCCGCTCTTTATAAGCGACGGTTAAAATGGCATTAAATTGTTGCTGTTGCGATTGTGCTTGCCAGTTACTTAAAATTTCTTCAACCACTTGCGGGATATGGGTTTGATCATGATAAACTAGTAGTGCTTTATCTATCGCTTGCTTTTCAACTTGATATGTTTATTGATTTTATTGTTGCTGATACTGAATTTGGTCAACAAGCAATCAAGGATGAAAAGCCATTTTATCAAAAGAAAAGGATTTTTTAATCGTTTATTTGGCAAATAATTTGTTAGATAAATCGATAAATATCCCTATTTTCATATGCTTGCATTAGGAAAAGTTTAAACAAACTTGTATTAGATATAGGATTTATTCACATTGTTTACCTGCTGTAAACAATGTGGTATTTTTCTATATTTTAGTAATATCACTCACTAGCAACGGTAAAGCGTTGCTTAATATATTTAGCTGTTTCTGCTTCGTCAATCATGGCAATGGCATAATCGGCATAACTAATTTGGCTTTTTCCTTTGTTGTTAAATAACACTTCTTCGCCTCCTATAATATAATGCCCTGTCCTTTCGCCATCAGCGTTAAACTCAATTGCTGGGCTTAAATAAGTCCATTGCACATCATTGCATTTTCTAAGTTCATCAAGTGCTTTTGCCATATTGGTTGCTAATGGTTTAAATTCATCAGGAAAATCAGGTGTATCAATCAAACGGATTGAATGTTGTGGATTAACGTATAAACTTCCTGCACCGCCAACTATTAATAGGCGATTAGCTTTACCGCTCAAGATATCGGTTAAATGTTTTAAACTGGTTTGATGCAATGGCAGTGATTCAAGAGCCCATGTGCCAAATGCATCAATAATCACATCATAGGGTTTTAAATCAGCATAGGTTAATTCAAATAGATCTTTAATTAGCACAGTTGCTTTGGGATCGAGATGTTGATTTGGTTTACGCACAATCGCAGTAACGTGATGACCTCGTGAAATAGCTTCTTTTACCAAAAGTTGCCCTACTTTACCGCTTGCACCAATGACTGCAATTTTCATATTTTGCTCCTTTTAAGTGTCTAAGCATTAACTGATATAAGAATGGTTTTAGATTAGTCTTTAATTTTTTACTGTAAAGATGGCAATAAATATAAGGTTATAAAGGCTTTTTAATACTCTATATTACATCTTATTTTTGTTTTAGCTATTAGTTAACCGTGCTTATTTATTAAATAAAGCCAGTAATCATGTTTATTTAATTTGTGCTTATTTGACTGCAATATGTGACATTAGTCACAAACAAGAGTATGTTTCCATTTATTAATAAATGGATCCAATCTATAGTGAATTGCAACCCCAAAATAGTTAGTCTATTGATAAAGTTAAAATAGTGTAAGCTTCAATTTGGCTTAACTAAGGAGAGAATAAGATTATGGCTAAAAGTACAACAATAGCAATAGAATCAATCAAGCAATTAATTGAGTTGGTTGGTGGAAGTAAAAATATTGCCAGTGTTACTCACTGTTTAACAAGATTAAGGTTTGCCTTAGTTGATCCTAAGATAGCCGATGTTCGAGCCATAGAAGAACTGCCTTTTGTAAAAGGTTGTTTTAATAATGCTGGTCAATTTCAGGTAATTATTGGTACTGATGTTGATAGTTATTATCAATCACTTATCCAGCAATTAAATTTAAACGAGGCAAGCAAAGAACAAACCAAAGTAGCAGCAAAACAAAATATGTCTTTTTTTGAAAGACTGATTTCCAATTTAGCCGAAATTTTTGTGCCATTGTTACCAGCATTAATTGCAGGTGGTTTGTTATTAGGTGTGCGTAATATTATTGGCGAAATGCCAACGATTGATGATAAACCACTTATACAAACCTATCATTGGTTGATACCAATTTACAGTATACTTTGGCTACCTTGCGAGGCGATTTTCCACTTTTTACCCGTTGCCATTTGCTGGTCTACGGTGAAAAAAATGGGAGGGTCGCCAGTTTTAGGTATTGTTTTAGGCATCACTTTGGTTTCACCACAATTGATGAACGCTTATGACCTTGGCAGTAAAATACCTGATGTTTGGGATTTTGGTTGGTTTAGTATCGAAAAAGTCGGCTATCAAGCGCAGGTCATTCCGTCTATTTTTGCAGGTTTAGCGTTGGGTTGGATCGAAACACGATTACGCAAAATTGTGCCAGACTATCTAAATTTGGTGATAGTGCCGATTGTAGCCTTGTTACTATCCGTCTTTTTAGCACATTTTTTATTGGGACCTTTTGGGCGAATGCTAGGTAATGGTATTGCTTTTATTGTGAAATATTTAATGACGGGTGATTATGCGTTTATTGGTGCTGCTATTTTCGGTTTCTTTTATTCACCATTGGTAATTACCGGTATTCACCATACAACCCTTGCGATTGACTTACAAATGACAGAAAGTATGGGGGGCACGCCAATTTGGCCAATTATTGCTTTATCAAATATTGCTCAGGCTTCGGCTGTTGTGGGTATTATTTTAGTTAGTAAAAAACATAATGAGCGTGAAGTGTCAGTTCCTGCTGCTATATCGGCTTATTTAGGTGTCACCGAGCCAGCCATGTATGGCATCAATCTACGTTATAAATTCCCCATGCTATGCGCCATGATTGGCTCAGCATTAGCAGGATTAATTTGTGGTTTGTTTGGTGTGTTATCTAATGGTATTGGGGTTGGTGGTTTGCCGGGTATTTTATCAATTAAACCTATTTATTGGTCGATTTATGCTTTGGCGATGATTGTGGCAATTGTGGTTCCGATTGCTTTAACTTCGATCGTTTATAAAATAAAACTTAAAAAAGGTACGTTAGATATTCGCTAAACCCTAGTTATAACCATTAACCGTTCTTATCATCGAGCGGTTAATTTATGAAAAAAAGATGAATAATAAAGAGCAAACAATGAATAAAATTGATATCCCTTGGTGGCAAAATGGTACTATTTACCAGATCTATCCAAAAAGTTTCCAAGCCAGTGGGGCTGGTTCAACGGGGGATTTATTAGGCATTATTAGCCGATTAGATTATCTTAAAAATTTGGGGATTAGTGCCATTTGGTTAACGCCGATTTATCCATCCCCACAAATTGATAACGGTTATGATGTGTCGGATTATTATGATATAGATCCGAGCTATGGTTCAATGGCTGATTTTAAGCGATTGGTTAAACAAGCGCACGAGCGTGGTATTCGCATTATGATGGATATGGTATTTAATCACACATCAACCGAACACCCATGGTTTAAATCAGCTTTAGATAAGTCAAGCCCTTATCGTTCATTTTATATTTGGAAAGATGCTAAAGCTGATGGCGTTGAGCCTAACAATTGGCGGTCAAAATTTGGCGGTAAAGCATGGCAATGGCATGAACAATCAAAACAGTACTATTTACACTTATTTGCTAAACAGCAAGCTGATCTTAATTGGGAAAACCCAACTGTTCGTCAAGAAATCAAAAAAGTATGTCAATTTTGGGCAGATAAAGGCGTTGATGCATTAAGGCTTGATGTGATTAATTTAGTTTCAAAACAGCAAGATTTTCCTGATGATGAAAATGGCGATGGTCGTCGATTTTATACCGATGGCCCAAAAATTCATGAATTTTTACAAGAAATCAGTCAAGATGTGTTTCAACCTAATGACCTTAAAACAGTTGGCGAAATGTCATCCACCACATTAGAAAACTGCCAAAAATATGCTAGCTTAGATGGTAAAGAATTGACCATGACGTTTAACTTTCATCATCTAAAAATCGATTATCCAAACGGTGATAAATGGACGCTGGCTAAGCCCGATTTACTTGAACTCAAAAAAATCCTTGGCTATTGGCAAACAGGCATGCACGGTAAGGCTTGGAATGCAATTTTTTGGTGTAATCACGATCAACCTCGTATCGTCTCACGCCTTGGTAATGAAAGCCAATATCACAAACAATCTGCCAAAATGTTAGCCATGCTGCTGTATGGTCTACAAGGCACACCTTATCTTTATCAAGGTGAGGAAATCGGTATGACCAATCCTCATTTTACTGATATTTCACAATATAAAGATGTGGAAAGCCTTAACATCTATCAAGAAAAACTAGCAGAAGGAATGCCTAAAGCCAAAATTTTAGCAATCCTTGCTAGCAAATCCAGAGACAATAGCCGAACGCCAATGCAATGGGATAATTCAGCCAATGCTGGCTTTACTCAAGGTAAGCCTTGGATTGAGGTTGCTAATAATTATCCTCAAATTAATGTCAAAGCGGCACTTGATGATCCTGATTCGATATTTTATTGCTATCAAACCTTAATTAAATTACGCAAAACGTACCCGATTTTTATTTTTGGTGATTATCAAGATTTAACGCCAGATATTGCCGATTATTGGTGCTATGTCAGACGTTGGAATAATCAAACGTTACTCGTGATAGCCAATCTGACCGATAAATCCGTTAAATGGCAATTACCAAAAGAGTTGCAAACTATTGGCTGGCAAAGATTGTTGAGTAATTACTCCAATACCTCACCACTAAACACTGAAATAAGCTTAAAACCTTATGAGGCTATATATTGGTTGCAACAGGCGGATTAAGCAAGCGATATGGGCAATCTATAAAAAGGTTGTCCATTTTTATGTACGATAATTGTTCCATTTTAAAGCCAACCAGTTGATCTGTTTAATTAAAATACCCTTTAAAAAATAGACTAAAAGTTATAATATTTTGCTTAAAAAATGGGTAAATAAAAAATTAAAGAGGAATGCGGATGGAAGACAAAACGATTTTATTAATGAATCAGTATTTAGATAGAGATTATAGTGTTTTTCCAATGGCTGAAGATAAAATAGTATTGCAAGATATTCGCAATATTGAAAATAGTTTGGCAATTAAATTTCCTGATGAATATGTTGCTCATTTACTTGGTGAAGATTGTGATGCTATCCCCCATAGAGGTATTTATATTGAAGTAAAAGAAGAGATTTGGCGTCGTCCTCAAGCAATGGCAGTGGGACCTTTTTGGACATTTTTATATGGTTTTCATACTTATACAGCCTCTAAATTAAGTGCTGATTGGATGAGGCTTGATTTTATTGCCCATCAATTTATGCAGGAAACAGGGCTTAAAGCAATCCCAATCTTGAAAATTATTAATGATGCTGATATGTATTGTGTTAATGAATTTAGTGATATTGTAAAGTTTAATCACGAAATGAATGTTTTGGAACCAACAAATATGGATTTTTGGCAGGTTTGGGAATTTGAATTGAAAGAGCTAAAAGAAAGAAAAGAAACCAAAAAATCTAAATTAAAATAATTTCATACTTAAATTAGAGTATCACAAGGAAGTGAAATAAATTAACATAATGACATGTATTGTAAATAACTCATTGAATTATTTTTATAATTCAATCATGAACTGTTATTATTTTGCGATATCATTAGTGGTTATATAATAATTCACGCATTTTTACTAACTGCGCAATCGCTTTAGTAAAATTAGGTGTTTCTGGCAACATTGAAGTGATTGATGCGGTTTCAATTTTGCTTAACAATGTTTCTGCAATATGCATAATCTCATCATAGCTTAATTGACCATTTTTAATTGCAAGCAGCTCATCGCGATTAGCTCGTTTATTGGTTATTGTGCCTTGTGTCATAATTTCATGCGCCACTTGCAATAAGCGAATAGTATGCATCATATTTTTTGCATCAAAATCATTGCCACTTTTAATATTACTTTGATAACGCTGTTCATTACGCTTTTCGACCCATTGCCAATAAGCTTTATAGTCACGGCAATGCGATGAAAAACCATCACGATTAAAACTTAAATAAGCGATAACTGGCGTATTAATAGCAACCGATGATAAACACAGTTCGGTCGAATCTTGCTGTTGTATTATCCCATGATAACCACAGCTTCCTGATGGATCGTAAAACAGCGCATATAAATCTCGCCCATGCCTCACATTCACTAATCCACATAAATGTTGCTTAAAACTATGTTGAGCTAGCCAATCATTTAATGGATAAGCTTGTTGACCTTCGATAATATAACAAAAATCCAGTACAGTTTTACGTGTTACTGCAACGGGATTATTAATTTTTTTATTTAATCCTTTAGCTTTTTTTATTTGAGACATGGCATAGTGGGCAAAGGTCTGCTTGGTCTGTTTGGATAAAAACAGATCGAGGGTTAAATGCTGCATTATTGGATGCTGATAAACAATACAGCTTGGATCCGAGGCTAACACTTCTAAAATATTCGGGTTGTTTTTCAGTAATAGTTCCACAAATCGCCCTAATTCATAATAAACAATATCATTGGTTTCATTACTAATTTGTGGAATATAATTAATTCCATAGAATTTATCTTTAGGTAGATAGAAAACGCCTTTGATATCGGTATCTGATGTTTCAGTGGCTAAACCAAATGCACGGCTACCGCTGATGACTTCAAATAAGATTAAGTTTTGTGTTTTTAAATCATCGATTGTCATCTTGTATTCCTTGTCTTATTTTAAGCTCATCAATGTTTGTATAAAAAAGTGATCTAACTTATCAGATTTAAAATGTTGTTCAGCAATAGCTTGTACACTTTCGCTAATCTTACTCATGGATTGTTCAATAAACAATAAGATTTCTGGATCGATAGTGATAGGTGTTGATTCAGTCATGGTTGCTTTTAAGGCAATAATATCATTGATTTGCTGGCTTAAATCATCAGGTAATAGTGTCAATAATGGCGTAATGGCCATGGGGGCGATTTGCTGTTTTTCTAAACACCATTTGGCACTTAATAAAGGTCTTAATACATAAAACAATTTTTTTACCCCAATCTGCTGTCCCTCACGGTTTTGTAATGCACTTTTAGCAATCCCTAAATAGTGATAAATATTACCCCTAGCATTAAAGAAATTGGAACAAAGTTGCCATAATTGATTAGCAATTGGTGCATTTTGTTGATAAATAATGGGCGATTGCAGCCATTCAAATGGCGTAGTATTCGATTTACGGATCAATTGTAAAGTCTTTTTTAAATCCCAACCATGTAAATCCAGCTCATCATCAATAGGAAAAGTTAAATTTGAAGCAGGGTTATCAATGGCTAAGTATTTATTAAACCGATGCACATAAATAAAACGCACATCATAGTCACTATTGGGCGATGGAAAACCGCACGCCCGACTGCCTGATTCACAAGCGTAAAGTATATGGATATAATGACATATATAACAATTTAACCAATAAAGTAGAAAAAATATTCAGCAAGATGTCGAAGCTAATTTATTTACTACAAGGATGGACAATTTCACACAACTAGGTACACATTTTGCGTGAATATGGTCTACAAGAACTTTATCGGTTACCAGGCTCTTTGGAAGAAGCGGTAAAAGAGATTGAAGACAAAAAAGGGCAAACTAATGAAAATAATTAATTTATTAATTATCGTATTGTTTAACTTTATAGGTGCCTATCTAAGTTACCAATGGTGTTATCGAATGATTATCGCAAAACATCGCACACCAGAATTATATTATTTGATATGTTATGGTTTGTGTTATTTCTGTTTTATTCTAATTTCAATCTTTCTTTTAAATAAAATAAAACAACCGATAGGTTTAGTGATTTGCGCAGTGCCAATTGGTTTTATCATTACCTTAATGTCTCCAATTTTATTCATGTTAATTGTTGAAGATAATAATAAATTGATTTTTAATCTAAATTTTATTATGGGGATGTTAGGTATCACATCAATGATAACCCTTAATTTTATAATATATCCGGCAATTTTATTATGCTGTCATTATTCTATTGGTGGGATACAAAAAATATCAAGTAAGCTTACTTTGAAGCAATAATTAATAGCTCTAATCAGCCAGAAAATTGCCCAACAATTTTATACTGTGGAACTCGTAAATACCCCATAGTTAGCATACAACTCAAGTAGAAAATTATGCTATCTGTTTTAGTGTTTTAAATTTAATGGTGATATCATGTGATTTTCCCTGTTGGTAAACGCTTTTCTAATTTTTAGATTCAAATCCTCTTTTAGTTTTATCATAGAAAATTTTCTACTTTTGGGTTGTACTATTTTAAGGAGTAGTTACATTTAACTATTGTGCGAAGCAAGTAGCGTTGCCAACCTTTTTTTAATTTCATCATCAGGTTCGTTTGTAATAAGCCCTTGCAAGGCAAGCATTAGTTTATTTGTCCAACATTGTTTATCCCAAGCTTCAATCGCATTTAATGCCATGTTTCGGTTGCGTATTACTGGGCTGTTTAGACCAATTAATATAAGATCTTCGCCAACACCTGGAAACCGGTTGAGCTCTTGTAAAATAGCATCCAATGCACGGTGTGCTTTATATTTGATGCCAAATGCAGATTCTAGCGCTGGCCCAGTTGCGATTTTTGTAAAGTCATATTGTTGGCCAGCTAACTGCATAACTTGGTGTACTCTTTGTATATCATCGGCTTGCATTAAATAATACCACTGTTCATCCTGATGATTTTTTTGATATGCAAAACGCGCATCCCATGCATCAAATCCAAATTGTGTGTAAAGATCAGCCGCTAACCAAAATTTACTGCTATTATCAGTTATTAAATCGTGTTCAATCAATGCTAACCATTTATCTTGATGGATAAACTCATTTGCTTTTTCAATAATTGCATTTTTTATTTTTTCATCCCAATTAGGATAGCTTTCATTAAGCTGGTTGCTAACAAAATCACGTATAGTCAGTACTGTCCGTAAAGGGGGGAGTTCAGCTAATGAGGGTAGTTTTAGTAAATGTTTTAAATAATTTAAACAAACAATAGCACCTTCCTCATAACAGTGCATATCTTCGGCTGGTCCGCCCATGATGAGTGCTTCTAAAATTTCACCCGCAGATTCTAATAAAGCTAAATCAACACAATCTTGTTCTAAAACTTGATTTAATTCACCTGCTGTTGCGCAAGTATAAGCAAGATATTCGTTCATAACGCTATTTTGATAACCCGCTTTTAATAACCAATCTTTAGTTGTTGATGATAATTGATATCCGGCTAATCGTTCAACGATATGGATCCTACCCCAACCATCCACTTTTTTAGCTAAAGTAACTAAGGCATTTTCGACTTGTTCTGGTGATGATAAGGTGTTTTGTAATGCAACGGCTGAATATAAGGTAAACTCTTCATGCATGCCTAATAATAAAAATAAGTCTGTTTGTTCGATAGTAAAACATCCTAATACAGCAATACTAAACTTAATGATTTCACGATCAGGGCTATTTGTTGCTAACCAATAGGTAAATTCATATAACTTATCAAAATCAATGTCAACTTTTGGTATTGCATCACTTAAATCATCAATAAAACTTAAAGTACCTTCCGTATTTATTAAGGTGTAAAGTTTTTTGATATCGTGTTTATTGGGTTGTGTTGATATTGTGATTAGTAACGTTAAAATTTCTTCAACACATGTTTGTTCAGATGATGCGCCATGATGATTGCTAACCCCATCCATGGCCCCTGCTGCCCATTTTAATTTTGTATCATCAGATGATTCATCAGGAAGTGTTTGGGCTATTTCAGGCAGTTTTTCAGCATTTTGATAAGGCAGTAAAAATTGATAAATACTGATTTTATTGTTATCCCATACCATTGGAAATGGTTGAGTAGTAGCCATATCTGATCGTTCTGTCGTTGAATTTTGAGTATTTTCTTTCATTGTTAATCCTTTAAATATTTTATTGTTAGAATGATTAGTTATTTAAATCAAATTGAATAATCACGATAGTAATGCATTATTTTATATGCATCATTGATATAATTAGGGTTTTTAATATTTTTATTTCCACCAATATCGAGGATTGCTCCTCAATATTTTTTACCCTTTCACACATACGACTTGCCGTAATTGATGGACAATTTCGACCAGTTCATTTTGGGCTGTCATTACTGCATCGATATCTTTGTATGCCATTGGGATTTCATCAATCACGTTGGCATCTTTACGGCATTCAACATGCGCTGTTGCTTTAATTTGGTCTTCAATGGTAAATTTCTTTTTGGCTTCAGTTCGGCTCATAACTCGCCCTGCACCATGCGAGCATGAACAGAAACTTTCTTCATTACCAAGTCCTCGCACAATATAGCTTTTTGCGCCCATTGAGCCTGGAATAATCCCTAGCTCACCTTTTCGAGCAGACACCGCACCTTTACGCGTAATGAAAATTTCTTCACCAAAATGTTGCTCTTTTTGTACATAGTTATGGTGACAATTTACCGCCGACATGTGGGTGGTAAATGGTTTAGTAATGACTTTACGCATTGCTAAAATAACATTATTCATCATGGCTTCACGGTTGAGTCTTGCAAATTCTTGCGCCCAATGTACGGCATCAATATAATCATGAAAATGTTCAGTGCCTTCTTGTAAATAGGCCAAATCTTTATCGGGTAGATTTTTGATATGGTTCTCCATATCTTTTTTAGCCATTTCTATAAAAAAGCTACCAATAGCATTACCTACACCACGTGATCCACTATGCAACATAATCCAAACTCGATCGGCTTCGTCCAAACAAATTTCGATAAAATGGTTGCCAGTGCCGAGTGTTCCTAAATGTCGGTAGTTATTGGTATTTAAAAAACGTGGGTATTTTTCAGTTAATTTTTCAAAACTGGGTAATAGCTGTTGCCAATAGTCATCGATTAGTGATGGTGGATTTTGCCAGCTACCATTATCTCGACCTTTATGTTTTGGTGTTATACCATGAGGTACTGCTTTTTCAATTTCATGCCGTAATGGTAATAAATTGTCAGGTAAATCATGTGCTAATAAGGATGTTTGCACGGCAATCATTCCACAGCCAATATCAACGCCTACTGTTGCTGGTATAATTGCCCCGATGGTTGGGATCACACTACCGATAGTCGATCCTTTTCCTACATGTACATCGGGCATGACGGCGATATGTTTAAAAATAAACGGTAATTGTGCCGTTTTGGTTAATTGGGTTTTGGCTTCTTCTTCAACAGGCACGCCTTTTGTCCACATTTTTATTGGTTTTGCGTTATCTGTTTGTAATAAGTTATATTGACTCATTTTTAATTCCATCTAAATTTCATGCAACGTTAAGTTACTAAGTTTACAAGTTCAGTTTTATTTTGAGATGTTATCCCCTTTTTCTTGGGCGATAAAACCTTTTTTGTGATTCATTATTATAATTTGCTAAAAGTGTGCCAAAAATTAAAGAAAGATAAAAATAATTAATATCAATTTGATTTAAAACAAAAAAATAAATTTAAAACAGAACAATCTAAAAATTAGATAGATTTAAATAAGTTTGTTTTTTATAATTTTATCTATTAATTTATAAATTTTTATAAAAATGAAAAAGAATGTCGTGTTTGGTTTTTTAGGAAATGTACTGGATCAACGTGGTAAAGGTAAACGACGATGGTTGCAATGGCGACCGACTATCGATTTATGTCATCAATCTGATCTGCCATTAACTCGATTTGAATTGCTCTATTATCAAAACGATTATCATCTCCTTTGCGAAGTTGTTAAAGATATTAAAATTTTATCACCACAAACCGAAGTAAGGCCAATCGCAGTAAATATAGATGATCCATGGGATTTTGAACAAGTTTATACCTGCCTTTTTGATATTTCGAAACACTACTCATTTAATTCAGAACAAGAAGAGTATTATTTGCATATCACAACGGGTACGCATGTCGCACAAATTTGTTGGTTTTTACTAGCAGAATCGCGCTATTATCCAGCTAAATTATTACAAATGTCTCCACCATCCAAAAAGGAGATAATGGAAAAAAAATATAGCTTAGAGGAAGCGGATCTCATTGCGCAAGTACCTTACGGTAATATGAATATCATCGATTTGAATTTGCATCGTTATGATAAAATCTTAACCCGTTTTCAACAATATGCCATTCAAGCAACCGATCTGTTAAAGTCAGGTATCGCTACTCGTAACCAAAAATTTAATCAATTAATTGCTGAAATAGAACAGGTTGCTAGTCGATCGCATGCCCCTATTTTATTGTGTGGGCCAACTGGTGCTGGTAAATCATTTTTAGCTAAACAAATTTATTTGCTAAAACACACTAATCATCAAATTAACGGTCAATTTGTCGAAATTAACTGCGCCACCTTACGAGGTGATAGTGCAATGTCAACCTTATTTGGCCATGTGAAAGGAGCATTTACGGGTGCAAATCTTGCTCGTACTGGATTACTTAAAAATGCTGACGGGGGATTATTATTTTTAGATGAAATTGGTGAACTTGGTCTTGATGAACAAGCAATGTTATTAAAAGCGATCGAAGAAAAACAATTTTATCCATTTGGTAGTGATAAACCGATTCAGAGTGATTTTCAATTAATTGCTGGGACTAATAAAGATCTTAAATTGGCGATTGAGAATGGTGAATTTCGTGAAGATCTGTTTGCCAGAATCAATTTGTGGAGTTATCAACTGCCGAGTTTAGCCGAACGAAAAGAAGATATCGAACCGAATATTGATTATGAATTGGCGCGTTATGCTAAAGAATACGGTATTATGCCACGTTTCAATCAACAATCAAGACGCGCTTATTTAGCTTTTGCTACCTCTCAGGAAGCCTTATGGCAGGGTAACTTTCGTGAATTGAATAGCTCGATTATTCGAATGGCAACGTTAGCACCACAAGCTAATATTACATTGGAACAAGTAGAAAAAGAGATTCTACGTTTAAAACAAAATTGGGGAAAACACAAATGTGATAATCCATTAATCCCTCAAGATATAGATGAATTTGATCGCTACCAATTAGAAAAAGTGATCGAAATCTGCCAAAAAAGTAGCTGCTTATCTGAAGCTGGCAGAAGGTTGTTTGCTGTGTCTCGTATAAAAAAACAACGTCGCAATGATGCAGATCGTTTAAAAAAATATTTGGCAAAGTTTGGTTTAAGTTGGGATATGGTTAATAAAGCTTAATCAATGTATTGGTAAAATCTATTGCATAAATGAAAAGATCTTACTAATCATTGTATTTATGCATTTAAACTAATTAAACGAGATTGTTTATCAAATTTAGCAACTATTTTTTGCTCATTTTTTATGGCAACAAGCTCTATTTGATCTGTTAAATTACTTTTTTCTATTTGATAATCTTTAGCAATTAGATAGTATTTAAGTGCCTGATAATGATCCACATCAAAGTTTGAAATGAATTGAGAAAAAGTTTCAAAAATTTGGGTTTGATTATTTTTATGCTCATCGTTATTGTTTTCAGATGAAGAACGCCCAAATAAATTTGTTATAAATTTTGGCAAAATTTTAGAGATTTTATTCTGGTTATTATTTTTTGAGTTAATATGATCTTTTTTAATGGTTACCAATGCTATTCCTTCGCCAAAATTAGCGAGATAGTATCCATTTGTATCAAACATCCCTGTAGCAATTACCCCTATTTTGTATAAATCTTCTTGTGTAGTGTCAAATTGAGCAGAAGTGAATAAATTAATATCATTTTCTTCACCATAGCTTTTTAAACTCAACGCTTGTTCAATAACCGATGTGGGCAGTTGCGATGCTTCATTATTCCAAGACCAAAGCCATGTTTCAGAAGATAAAGAAAAAGTACCTAATAATTGAATAGAAAAGGTTATATTATCACCAAAATAAATAACCCCTTGATTGATATCTATTTGCCAATCACTATCACCAATTATTTCATAAAAATTGAGTTGTTTTTCAAATCCATAACAACCAAAATGCTGTAACAATTCTTTTTCAGATTTGCATGGTGTTACCATACCTTTTTGTATTTCCATATCCATAATAATTCTTTATTTTTTCTTTTAAATTTTATGTTTTGATTTAATACTGATTGTAATCCATGATATTAATATATGGTTTATCAAATCTCAATATCTTTACAGATAAAGATTTTTTGTATAAAATGTGTCCGCTTTCCTGAATAGTGCTGCTGCAGGAAAACAGTAATTATCTTCTCAATATGAGGAGACGCTATTTTATTGTTTTCTAGGTGGCTATTATGTCTACATTTACCCGTTTACAAAAACGCTTGTCCCGCCTTGGGATTGAAAGTCATTTTAATAATGATATTTATACTTTTAATAAAGAAAATACTACTGCTCAGGTATTATTGCCTAATCCTTTACCATTAGAGGAAAAAGCCGTAGAACAACTATTAAATTTTGCTTCAGTTAAAATACCTAATAGTTTAGGTAAAGTTTGTACTGCGCGTGCAACACCCGATTTTCATCCGGGTACTATTGCACCAGTAGGTAGTATTGTCGCTACCACGCAGAATTTTATTATTCCAGCTGCAATTGGCACTGATATTAATTGTGGTATGCGGCTCTTTACAACGGGCTTAAGTTATGAGCAAGTGTGTAAACAAAAGTCTTCAATTATTGAGCAATTAAAACGCGTATTATTGCAAGATGAACGTGATGTTCCTGTTACGCCGCGATCTTTTCAGGCATTATTTGATCAAGATATTTCGGCATGGTTATCTGAATTACCTCAGCAGGGGCTATGGAATTCGGTTAATTATGAACGGTTATGGGCAGAGCTTGATAAAATATCTGGTAATCATTTAATTGTGGCAGATAGTAAATATGCGCCTGAAGCCTTTTTTGAAAAGCGAGATATTATTCGACCGGCAAGTTTAGGTACTGTAGGATCTGGAAATCATTTTGTTGAGTTACAAATTGTTGATGAGATTTTTGATCGACATTTAGCTTATCAAATGGGGCTAAAAAAAGATGCTATCGTGATAATGATTCATACAGGTTCACGTGATGTGGGATTTTATATTGGCAAGCGTTGGCAAGATAAAGCCAAAGAATTATGGCCAGTAAATGAGAAATATCCTACATCAGGATTGTTTGGTTTATCCGATGATAATGCACAAAATTATTTGCAAGCTATGGGAGTTGCTGCTCGTTATGCATGGATAAACCGAATTGTCATAACTGAATTGATACGTAAAGAATTAATAGCGATTTTTAGACATGATAACAGTCAGTTAATTGTGGATATTTCGCATAATATTATTTTATCTGAGCATGGCATGAATATTCACCGCAAAGGGGCAACACCAGCTAATCAGGATGAAGTCGTATTAATTCCAGGATCGATGGGGGACTACTCTTATGTTGCCGTTGGCAAAGGAAATCCAAATTGGTTATGGTCTTGCTCACACGGTGCAGGTAGAGCTGAAAGACGGCAGTCAATGCGTAGCAAAAAAGTGGTATCTGATAAGGTTGATTTACCATGGCAATGTATTAGCTTAAAAGAGGAACGTCTAAGTGAAGAAGCGCCTGCCGCTTATAAGCCAATTACACCAGTGATTAATTCCCAACAAAACGCAGGTTTGATTCAAACCGTCGCCAAACTAAAACCTTGGATTACGTTTAAAGCATAATTAGAAAAATGTTTTATTAAGGAGGAGCATATAGAAATATCTTATTTTATAATAAAAAGTTATATTATTTGATGTCGTATTGAATGTGTAATCGTCTTTATTTTGTGCATCGGCCTCCCCCTCATTTTGTTAATGATGGAGGTCGATGAGTAATAAGTGTCTGTCAGATTAAGTTTGAGCTACTACAATTTTTTTCCTCTATACAAAAACACGCAATTTTATGCTCGTTATAATCAATCAGCTTCGGTTGTTCAATTGTACAACGTGGAAACGCTAAACGGCATCGAGCATTAAACGCACAACCTAAAGGAGGGTTTAGCGGACTTGGTAATTCGCCTTCTAATTTTATTCTATCTCGTCTAAGATCGGGGGTTAATCTTGGCGTTGCTGATAATAGTGCTTGAGTGTATGGATGTTTTGGATTGCGATAGATGTCATCTTTTCGTCCTTGTTCAACGCAACGACCTAAATACATCACCATGACGTCATCAGCAATGTGTTCAACAACAGAAAGGTCATGAGAAATAAAAACATAAGATAAACCTAGATCTTGTTGTAGATCCATCATTAAATTGAGTACTTGTGCACGCACAGATACATCTAATGCTGAAACGGGTTCATCAGCAACTACTATTTCGGGATCAAGCATTAAACCTCTGGCTATGGCTATTCGTTGTCGTTGCCCTCCCGAAAACATGTGGGGATAACGATTGTAGAATTCTTCTTTTAATCCAACTTTTTTCATCATTGATAGCACTTTTGCTTTGCGATCATTGGCGGTTAGATCGGTATTGATGATTAGTGGTTCTTCTAATATGGCACCAATTTTTTTGCGTGGGTTTAATGATGAGTATGGATTTTGGAAAACAATTTGGATCTTTTGGCGTCGCAATTTTTGCGCTTGTTGATCATCATCTAATAGGTTCTGGTTTTTGAAATAGAGTTCGCCTGATGTGGGTTTTTCAATCATTGTTAATAATCTTGCTAATGATGATTTTCCACAGCCTGATTCTCCAACAATTGCAAGTGTTTTGGCTTTTTCTAATGTGAAAGATACACCGTCAACAGCTTTAACTTGTTTAGCTTCAGAAAAAAAACCAATTTTTACATGATAATATTTTGTCAGGTTTCGGGCATCAAGCAGTAATTCGTTATTTTCCATATTATTGTTCATATTGTGGTATCCCTTCGCTCGATAGTGGATAATGACATTTTACTTTTCTAGTTTCACTATAGCTAACTAGCGTTGGTTCTTGGGTATGACAACGTTCAGTAGCATAAGGACAACGAGGGTTGAGTAAACAGCCCGTTGGTCGGTCATATTTTCCTGGTACTACACCTGATAACGATGCTAATCGCTCTTTGTCTTGAGTAAACTCAGGCAGTGATCGTAATAGCGCTTGTGTGTAAGGGTGTAGTGGTTTTTTAAAGATAATTTCAGCATCACCTATTTCAACAACTTGTCCTGCATACATTACAATAATTTTTTGTGCGGCCTCTGAAACTAGCGCTAAGTCGTGCGTAATAAGAACTAATGCCATGTTATTTTTACGTTGTAATTCAAGCAGTAATTCGATAATTTGCCCTTGGATTGTGACATCAAGCGCAGTTGTTGGTTCATCAGCAATTAATAGTTTTGGATTGCATGCGATTGCTATTGCAATCATTACTCGTTGGCTCATTCCGCCAGATAATTGGTGTGGATAAACCTTTAATCGATTTTCAGCATCAGGAATTCCTACCAATTTAAGTAATTCAATTGCTCTTGCTTTGAGCGCTTTTTTACTACCGCCTTGGTGAATTTTTAATGTTTCAATGATTTGGTAACCGATGGTAAAACACGGGTTTAAGCTAGTCATCGGATCTTGAAAGATCATTGCCACATCTGCACCCACAATTTTACGGCGCATTTTGGTTGAGAGCTGTTGAAGGTCTTTGCCATCAAAGTGTAATGCATTGGCATTGACTTTTCCGGGAAAATCAATCAGTCCCATTATGGCAAGTGAGCTTACTGATTTTCCTGAACCTGATTCGCCAACAATGCCAACAACTTGTCCTTGTTCAACGTCATAACTAATGTGATCTACCGCTTTAAATCCACCGAATTGAACAGATAATTCTTTTACTTCTAATAGTGCCATGACTGTATCTCCATTACTGTTTCAATTTAGGATCAAGTGCGTCACGCAAACCGTCTCCCATTAAGTTGAAAGCTAACACTGTCATTAAAATTACTAAGCCAGGAAAGGTCACTATCCACCATGCCGATTGTGCAAATTGCAATACGTCAGCAAGCATTGTTCCCCATTCCGGTGTTGGTGGTTGTGCACCCATGCCTAAAAAACCTAATGCAGCCATGTCTAAAATTGCGTTCGAAAATCCTAATGAAGCTTGTACAATTAATGGTGCTAAGCAGTTTGGTAGGATGTTGATAAACATTTGCCGTAAGGCTCCCGCGCCAGCAACTCGTGAGGCAATAACATAATCTTTATTAATTTCAGCAATCGTTGCTCCGCGTGTTAAGCGAACATAATGTGGTAATGCAACAAAAGCTAATGCTATTGAGGCGTTAATAATTGATGGGCCAAATATAGCAACTAAAACAAGGGCAAGTAGTAAACTGGGTAAGGCAAGCATGATATCGACAGCACGCATAATTATGTTGTCTAAAAAACCACCTGCATAACCAGCAATTAATCCTAATGTAATCCCTAAAATTAATGAGATAATGACTACTAAGCAACCGACTAATAAGGATAAACGGGCACCATAAATGAGTCTGGATAGGATATCTCGTCCTACATCATCAGTCCCTAAAATAAATTGCCAACTGCCATCTTTCATCCAAACAGGTGGTGCTAGTAATGCATCTCTAAATTGTTCAGAAGGGGAATGTGGTGCAACAAAATTAGCAAAGATAGCTAATAATGCAACAATAATAATGAAGGCTAGTCCAACGACTGCTCCTTTATTTTTTGAAAAATAGAACCAGAACTCACGCATAGGCGTTAATGGTTTAGGTACGACTAAACGGGTGTCTTGCGTATTGGTTGGTTCAGTAATAACCTGTTTATTCATTTGTAAAAACACTCTTATTTATGTCTAATACGTGGGTTAATAACCCCGTACAACATATCAACTAATAAATTCACTAAAATAATCATGACTGCGACAATTAAAACGCCACTTTGCACGACGGGGTAATCTCGACGTTGTAGTGCTTCAATTAACCAACGTCCAATTCCTGGCCATGAAAAGACGGTTTCGGTCAATATGGCGCCAGCAAGCATTGTTCCAACTTGTAAACCGATAACGGTAACAACAGGGATCATTGCATTACGCAATGCATGAACAAGAATAATACGAATTCGACTAACGCCTTTTGCGCGTGCGGTTCGGATGTAATCTTCACTCAATACTTCTAACATAGAAGATCGGGTCATGCGGACAATGACCGCTAATGGAATGGTTCCTAACACAATTGCAGGTAAGATTAAGTGAGTAACAGCATCGATAAAATCTTCTGTTTCACCCCATAATAAAGTATCAATTAACATAAATCCGGTTAAAGGATTACTTTCATCTAGGAAAAGCATATCACTAACACGACCCGATACTGGGGTTAAATTTAAGTGCACTGAGACTAACATGATTAGCATCATCCCCCACCAAAAAATTGGCATGGAGTAACCTGTTAATGATAGTCCTATTGCTGTGTGATCAAATATTGAACCACGTTTCACTGCGGCAAGAACACCGATCGGGACCCCAAAACTAACAGCAAACAGCATTGCACAAAATCCAAGTTCAAATGTTGCTTTAAATCGGGGGACGAATTCATCCCATACTGGAATTTGGCTTTTAAAAGAGGTTCCTAAATCGCCATGAAGCATGTTTATAATATATTGAAAATATTGTTGATACAGTGGTTTATCTAAACCCAGTTGAGTCATTAATTCAGCATGGCGTTCAGGGGTTAAACCTCGCTCTCCTGCAAGCACCATAATGGGATCACCCGGGATAAGGTGAACAAAAATAAAAGTAAGTAGTGTGATGCAAATAAACGTTGGAATAAGTACACCTAACCGCTTTAGAATAAATTGAAACATGTAGTAGCTCTTAAATATTGCTTTTAAACTATCGTTTATAAAATAGATAAAATTTTATTGTTATTAAAAAATAGATTTATAGCTCTAAATTTAGCAAAACCCAACGTAGCGATTAACCACACCTAGGTGGTTAATCGCAAGGAATACTATTTTTCAAGCGTGACTTGGTTAAAATTATGTAATGATAAAGGAGCCATAATATAGCCTTTAACCTCTTTACGTAATGGCATATAAACCATTGAATGTGCAATCATTAATGCTGGTGCTTGCTCACGCATCTCGACTTGTGCTTGTTTATATAGCTCAACCCTTTTTTCGTGATTTGATTCAACACGAGCTTGCTGTAATAAATCATCAAATGGTTTATAGCACCAGTGTGAATAGTTTGGACCACCAGCTTTAACCGCATCACAGCTCATTAAAACAGAATAAAAGTTATCTGGATCGCCATTATCTCCAGTCCAGCCCATTAATACAGCATCATGTTCACCATCACGAATACGAGATAAATACTCTCCCCATTCATAACTCACAATTTTAGCTGTTACACCAATTTTAGCCCAATCCGCTTGAATCATTTCGGCCATACGGCGTGCATTTGGGTTATATGGGCGTTGTACTGGCATTGCCCATAAACTGATAGTAAACCCTTTCTCTAAGCCAGCAGATTTTAATAATTCTTTTGCTTGCGCTGGATCATAAGGATAATCTTTTACTTCATCGTTATAACTCCACATAGATGGTGGAATAAAGTTTTTAGCTGATTCTGCCGCACCTTGAAAAACAGCTTTTATAATCGCATCTTTGTTCACGGCCATATTTAATGCTTGACGAACTTGCAACTTATCAAGTGGTGGCTTATCCATATTGTAGGCTAAATAGCCAATATTAACCCCAGCCATTTCTTTAACAACAATATTATTGTCTGATTTCATTCGTTCAATATCTGCTACATTTGGATATGGCATCGCATGACATTCTCCTTTTTGTAATTTGGCATAACGAATTGTAGGATCTGGTGTAATTGAAAACACTAAACGATCAAGCTGGGCTTTAGGGCCAAAATAATCGGGATTTGCTTTATAAAGAATTCTTGAATCTTTTTGGTATTGAACAAAAGTAAACGGACCAGTACCAACGGGGACTAAATCAACTTTTTCGGGTGTGCCATTTTTAAGCATAGTATCAGCATATTCGGCTGATAAAATAGAAGCAAATGACATTGCTAAATCGGCTAAGAAAGGAGCTTCTGGATGGTTTAATTCAAATACGACAGTATGGTCATCAATCTTTTTAATTTCTTTGATTAAATCTGGAAATCCCATGCTTCCAAAGTATTCATATTGCCCACCAGAAACTTTGTGATAAGGATGATTCTTATCCTTTTGTCGCATAAATGTAAAAATAACATCATCAGCATTTAAGTTTCGGGTTGGTTTGAACTCTTTATTGCTATGCCATTTAACATCATCGCGTAAATGGAAAGTATAAGTTAAACCATCTTGGCTGATATCCCAAGATTTGGCTAAAGAAGGTTCAATTTCGGTAGTACCTAATTTAAATTCTACCAAACGATTATAAACAGGAACTGCACTCGCATCCATTGAAATACCACTTGTTGCTAACTGTGGATTAAATATTTCAGGTGAAGCTTCTGCACAATAAACTAACGTTCCTGCAGCATGAAGTTGTGCACTCGCAAGCATTGTTATTAGTCCTGCGCCCATCAAAAATTTACGTTTATATTTCCTTAGATTACTCATAAAACCACTCCAATTATTTTACTGTAGCCCGATTTTGTAACATTTAAACAAAGGCAAGAATGTCGTATTTTTAATATTTTTTAAATATAGATTTAGTAAAACGTTCTAATTTTAATTTTTATATTAATTCGCTTTCGCTTTGTTTAAATTCGTATCCCCTATTGTTTGCACACATATGGTGCAATTATGCACCATAATTAAGATTGCGACTTTTGATTGAAAATAACTTTTAACACGAATATAACGATAGTTAAGGTTAAGTACTGTGTAACAAATAAAATATGCAAAAATAATGCCATTTTTTATTCAAAAAATCTATATTAAAGAAAATGGTAAAAAAGAATACATAAATATTTTTTTAATTATGCTGAATTTCTGTATTTTTCTGAATTTATTATATGGTTTTTATTTAAAAACTGATTAAAAATTATATTCAATTTTATTTTACAGAAGTGGTTATAGGATATTCCACACCGTTATAGTGCAAAAAATTTCTTTTGTTTGGTAAATTGATAACTTGTTCAGCACATTCACCTTTATCGTTTTCTTTATATATTTGATTTTGGGATTTTTCTGAAATAATTAGATCAACATAATCATTTGTTGTGTTATTTCCTAGTATTATTTTCTTGTCATGGGTTTCAAATTCTCCGTCGCAATTTGTATCCCATTCGCCAGATGATTGATTCATTGGAAGCTGAGTAATAACTTGTCTTAATTTTTTACCTTGTTCAACATAAAGGTTTAAATATTGTATATTGAATGGATTAGCTTGAGAGCTACCTACATAATTAAAACGGATACCGAAAGCAAGGGTTTGAGGATTAAGCTGATAACGAGCAGTATCTATATCAAAACTATCTAATCTGATCGCATCACTTATTAATGCATCAGCTTGCCATCGATTAGCAATTAATTCACCGCTTTCACTATTAATTAACAAAACGTCAAGATCGTAAGTATCATTCTCACCAGTTTCATGAGGAAAAGGTAAAACCACAATGGTTTTGCTTTCATCTGCTGGCCAAACTTTACAAATTGCCATATTGCTTGTACGAGTATGGTGGAGTTCATCTATCAACTGATTAATCCACTTTTCACAATCAGCATAACTGACTATTGGAAAGAATAGCGATATGAATAATAATAAATTTTTGTAATAAATCATTCGTTATCTTTGTTAGCATTTGATTTATACCACTATAATTGCAATATGATAACATTATTCTTTAATCAAAACGGTTATATTAAGTGATTTAATAGTGCTACACTCATTTTTCTATCATAAAGAAAACATAACTATTATCGATTTAGCTAAACTGCTTTATGCTCAGTTGCGCAACCATCCTCCTTTCATAACCATTAAAAACAAAGGCTTTAAAGCCATTTTATGGATACACGCCATTATCGAACCAAATGTATCCGGATTTGTATCCGATTTTCCGCTTGATTTGAGGTAATTTCAGTTGAGTAGTGAAACAAGCTGAAAGGCTTATTTGAAAAGGCTTTAGGCATAAAAAAAACCTGCTAGAAGCAGGTCTTAGAATTTGGTGATTGGTGCCCGGACGCGGAATCGAAGATGTGGGTTTAAGCCTTGTGGTTACAGGATTTGAAAAATTTAAATGAAAAATGTACCCGTATTTGTATCCCTAAATTTAGCTGCTTTAAAAATGTACAATTAAGCTCAATTTTATTACCACAAAGAGATTAGCATTGTTCTTTCCTGAATCCCTGAATCAACAAATCCAAATTTAATATAAAACGCATTGGCTTCATCTGTTAAGCTATGTACCAATAGTGCTCTAGAACCAACTTGTTTAGAGACTTCTTTCGAGCGTAATATAGCATCTTTTAATAATGCCGCACCTAACCCTTTTGCTTTGTAATTTTTATCAATAGCTAAACGGCCTAAGATAATAACCGGAATAGGATCGGGCATATTGCGCTTAAATCTACTCAATGTTAGTTGTCGATGTTGTGTAACTATCCCCTAAAATAATACAGCAAAAAAGTAGAAAATTCTCTATGATAAAAGAAAAGGGGATTTAATTATGAAAAAAATGACTGAACATCAAATCGTCGCT
>NZ_WTEW01000165.1:0-236 GCF_009795865.1 Gilliamella sp. Pas-s27 | reverse complement strand
AGTGACTTTTTTAACTTTAAGTTTTTACGGCATCCGGCGGTATTTTTACAACCGAAAAAACGCCGTATCAAAGAGTATGATTGGGACGATCTGCATGGCGTTATTATTCATAATATGTCACGTAATGCCCTAACCTCGACCGTATTAATGGTGTGCCAACCTGGCACGCATCAAGTGATTGATCATATTATGTTAGATCCTGCCCGAGCTGGCGCAGGGAGTACATTTGTTTGGGG